>CBDVBS010000159.1:0-8144 GCA_965372275.1 uncultured bacterium
AATCACCAATCCGCACAATTGCCAGCCCCTCGGAAAAGTCACCAGCATAATCGAACTGCGGATCGATAACAATCTTTCCCGTTTTATCGATATAGCCGCAATTGTTATCCACTACAATCCAGAACAAACGGGGTGAATTATCAACGCGGGGTGATTGTTCTTCCTGCTCCCTGCCCGGATGCTCTTGGGAGCCACCACAGGATAATATAGTGGCCAATAATAAAACCGTTATGATCATTCCGGCCGCTTTCATTCTCAATCACACTCCCTTGCTCACGATGTATTGATTACTTCCCAGTGCTTTTCTCATTTTAGCATGACGATTGTAAATCCATGTTAAGCTTGGTGGTTACCGAAAGTCAATGTCTTGAATAATATTAGTGACTATGGATGGTTGCACATTATGTAGTGGATTGATGAAGACCACCCCTTTACTCGAAGACTCGTAAAGGGGTGCCACAAGGTAAAGGGGTGTATAAAAAAGTTTCGGGACAAGGGTGTCCCGAAACAACGAAGTCATTCGTGAGAAGTAAACAACGGAAACCGGCTAAAACCTATCGTATTTTGAATAAATCTCCATACCGGGGAAACGGGCTTTTTCGCCTAACATCTCTTCGATACGGAGAAGCCTGTTGTATTTGGCGGTACGTTCACCTCTTGCCGGAGCGCCTGTCTTTATCTGCCCGCATCCGACGGCGACGGCGAAATCGCTTATGTATGTATCCTCGGTCTCACCCGAACGATGGCTCACGACCTGCGAGTAACCCTCTTTCCGCGCTAATTCGATAGTGTCGAGGGTTTCGCTCACGGTGCCGACCTGGTTGAGCTTAATGAGGATCGAATTCGCGGCCTTATGCGCGAAGCCCTTCTTGAGCAATTTCTCCTGGGTGACAAAAATATCGTCGCCGACGATCTGTACTTTATCCTTCAGCCTTCTTGTTATCTCCGAGAAGCCTTCCCAATCCTTCTCATCGAACGGGTCTTCGATGCTTATGATGTGGTAATCCTCAATCCACGGCTCATAATACTGCTCAATGAGCTGCTCGTACCCGACTTCAATGCCCTCGCCCTCAAGCACATATTTCTTCTTCCCCCTGTCATAGAACGAATTCGCCGCGCAATCGAGCGCGAGGAATATCTCGCGTCCGGCTTCGTACCCGGCGGCGGCGATGGCATCGTGGATGAGTTTCAACGCATCGACGTTCTTTTCAAGATTGGGGGCAAACCCGCCTTCATCGCCGAGACCGGCACCAAGATTATTCTTGACGACGATCTTCTTCAGATGCTGGTACACTTCAACCCCGGCGCGCAAAGCTTCGGCGAAACATCCCCCGCATACCGGGACAACCATGAATTCCTGGATATCAATATTATTCATGGCGTGTTCGCCGCCGTTCATAATATTCAGCATCGGTACCGGCAGTATGTTCGCATCGGGATTGAGGTATTTGAACAACGGTACACCCTGTGCATTCGCGGCTGCCCTTGATGCGGCCATGCTGACCGCGAGTATGGCATTCGCGCCCATCTTGTCTTTCTTCCTCTTGTCATCCTCAAGGTCGAGAAGTCTGTTATCGAGCGCCCGCTGGTCGGAAGCATCCATTCCCAGCACAGCCGGCTTGATGAATTCGTGAATATTCCGGATGGCCGTTTTTACACCTCTACCCAGGTAATAGGTCTCGTCGCCATCCCGAAGTTCCAACGCTTCCTCTTCGCCGGTACTTGCGCCTGAGGGCACCGCCGCCCTGCCGGAACTTCCATCGAGGATTACATCTGCTTCGACGGTCGGATTGCCCCTCGAATCCAATATCTGCCTGGCCTGAATGCCGATAATTTCCGTGCTGCTCATAGATATGCTCCTTAATATTCAATTCCACAATTAGTTTCAACGCAAAAGGGTATCATCTGGAACCGTGCCCGTGTTTTAAAATGAGAACCCAGTCCAGTTGCCCGAAATCCATCGCCGGTTTTATTACCACAACCAGCATCAATTCATCATCCCTGTCCTCCACCTGGTCGATCTCACCGATCAGGATCCCCTGCGGCGTGAGCCCACTGTCGCCGGAAGTCAGGACGAGGTCCCCGGCCCGTACATCAGCCTGCTTGCTTAAGTAATTCATCACGATTTTATTCTGAGAACCGACAACGACTCCAATCTCACGGGTTCCCCTTGGATTTTCTCTCGATCCCCTTATTACCGCCCCGAATTTGCACTCGGGATTGGTCAGAAGCTGGATACCGCAAAACCGGTTTTCAACATTGACAACCCTGCCCAAAAGGCCCTTGTCGCCAACCACGGGGTCGCCCTTCATCACACCGTGTGCGGCACCCCGGTTCAGCACCGCGGTTTGATAAACCGCGCCGTGATCGGTGAAGATAACATCAGCTTCAACGGTATTGGCAAGTTCATAGGGATATCCATAACGTCCGGCCGTTTCATCGAGATCGAGAGCCTTGTGGAGCAGATAATTTCCCTCGCTGAGTGACAGCACCTTGATTTCGAGTTCGTGGAGCCTCTGGCGCATATCCGAAATATCCTCGGGACTCAACACCTCGCTGTCCGCCGGTTGTCCCACGGCATGGTGAAATCCTGACACCAGGTAGTAAAGCACGTTGGCACGAATCAGGACGAAATATACAAACAGGATTATGATGCCCAGGTAGATGAGCCTAAGCCCCCTCAGCCGCCCAAATAACCTAAACATGTGAATTATCCCCTCTAACGTTTGGGCATCCGGGTGAGAAGTTCATGGTATTTCTCATACTCATCAACGATTTGCTCCGTTCCCCTTACAACGGCGGTCAACGGGTCTTCCGCCATGAATGTCGCTATACCCGTCACCTGGGCGATTTTCTTATCGAGGTTTTTCAGAAGCGCCCCTCCCCCGGCCAGCACAATGCCCCGCTCAAAGATGTCCGCCGAGAGTTCAGGACTCGTTTCCTCAAGGGTATCCTTGACGACCTTCACGATGGTGTTGACCCTTCCAGAAAGGGCCTCGCGCATCTCGACCGACGATACCCTGACCGTCTTCGGCAGTCCGGTCACGAGGTCACGTCCCTGCATGAGGGACGTGGTTTCCTCCTTGAGCGGGAATGCCGAACCGGCTTCGATCTTGACCCGCTCGGCGGTACGTTCGCCGATAAGCAGGTTATATTTCAGTTTCGCGAAGTTCATTATCGATTCGTCGAATTCATCACCGGCAATGCGCGTGTATCCCCTCGCGCAAATACCGCCGAGGCTTATTACCGCAACCTCGGTCGTCCCGCCGCCGACATCGACGATTATCGAACCATACGGCTCACTCACCGGCAACCCGGCCCCGATGGCCGCGGCCATCGGTTCCTCGATAAGGCCGACATCCCTTGCCCCCGCCGCGTAAGCCGAATCCTGCACGGCGCGTTTCTCCACTTCGGTGATACCCATCGGGATACCGATAACAACTCTCGGTGGTATGAAACTCCCTTTCGGCTTAGCCTTGTGGATAAAGTAGTGGAGCATCTTCTCGGTCGTATCGAAGTCGGCGATGACGCCGTCGCGCAATGGCCTGATGGCGACGATGTTGGACGGTGTACGGCCGATCATATTCTTGGCTTCGTTTCCAACCGCAAGCACGATGTTGGTGCCCAATTTTACGGCTACAACAGAGGGTTCGCGAATGACTATCCCGCCCCCGCGAACATACACGAGCGTATTCGCGGTTCCGAGGTCTATCCCGAGGTCATATGAGAATCTGTTAAAAAACCAATCGAACATATATATTCCGACGCTCCCTGGCGTACAATCGGCAGCGAACTTAAAATGATATCTACACCACCGTTAAATTGCAATCAAACAGGCACATTTCACAACTAATTATTACTACATATAGAACCTCGGTATATTCAGGCATTTATTAACCCGCCCTTACTTGAAACGATGCAGGGAATGCCCATCCTTTTGACTCACGGTTGGACGGCTGATATAATCCGGGCAGAAAATAAATCCTTTGAGGAGAGATCAATGATCCATAGAATCCTTGGCTTAACAATTTTAATTCTTTTATGCGCACTCTTCTTGTTCAGTGCCGCCGGATGTGAAGGCGCAAGCAAGAACGACAGGAACGCAAGAGATAGACTCCAGGAGACACTCGAAGAATGGAACACGAACGGTACTTATCCGATACCGGAGCAGGATGTTGATTCAACAGGCTACCTGAAAGAGTGGAGTTTCAAGTATGCCAAGATGATCATCGTTTTCGATGGCCTCAAAGCTCATCCGGTCATATCACGAAGCGTGCTGGAGAAGATCGCCGTTCAGTGGTATGAATCGTATCCCGCGAATATAACACCCAGATTCAAACTCAGAGTTACCGCTTACGTTGACGCGATAAGCGATGATTCGGAATGGGGTTGGACAGAGGTGGATAAGAAAGGTAAACCGGAAACTCACTGGTATAAAACGGACGTCTATTAATATCCGGGTCATTTGAGGGGCTGTTCAAATGCCGAGAATAATCGCAATATTGATTGCCTTATTAGCTCTGTGCATGGTGTCATGCACTGAATTTTGTTGCTTGCCATTTGTAAAATTCAACACACTGAGATCGCACAGGATTGACAAAGAGGTACGGGTATCGCTCGATGAAAAACTCACCGAGTGGAATGAGAACGGGACCTTCCCCCTCGTTGATAACGATATCAACACGACGGGCTACCTTAAAGAATGGCACTTCAAATATGCGAAGTTGGATATCATTTTCGACTATCAGAAGGCTCATCCCGTTATGTCAAGATCTGTTATGGAAACCATCGCGGTAGAATGGTACAAACTCTACCCGAAGGATATGAAACCACGTTTCAACCTTACCGTTTACGCATATGGGGAAAAAGTAAGTCACGATACGGAATGGGGTTGGACCAAGGTGGATAAAAAAGGCAAACCGGAAAGTCACTGGTATAAAACGGACGTCTATTAATATCCAGGTCATTTGTGAGGCAGTTCAAATGCCGAGAAATCACGGTCTTCTTATAGCCTTAATATTTATCTATGCGTTATTCATCCCCTCTTGCAGCACTTTCCAGTTCGTGTGGGATGCGACCGCCTTTAAAATTTCATCTAATAGCCTGTATTCGGTTATAATGTGAAGCAGTAAGAACGAGGGAGTATTTTGAACTTACGGAGGATTATCGAATGCCGAAGAAATTAATTATCCTGTTGATCTTACTTGCGGTTTTCTCAATGTCATGCCTGGTCGGGCAATTGAAATATGAGAGGCAGGTACAGGCCGAAATGGAAACCCTGCTCACGAACCCGAGTGAAAATATCCTGGCCATCATCGAGGAATGGAACGCGCAACCCGATTTAACCAAGGGGAGAACAGTTGACCTCGAGAACATCCAGGAGTATGTCCTGCGATTTGAGTATGATAATAAAAAAGGCCTGACCAGAATGTGGTATGCCGAAGGCCTGGACTTTGAGAGCCAGCGTATCCTCTGCGGTCAGGTTATGGTCATATTGGGCAGTCTATACTGGCAGATACCGGAACAGAAGAGAGATGTCATTACACTTTCCTGCTACCTCGATGATATCGAGAACTTGGTCTTCATCTGGAAGAGAGGCGGAGAGGCCCCGGAAATCGATTCCGACAGGATGCAGAATTTCATGTAATCCGATGACAAATCGAACAAGAAAAAACGCGGTGCAGCCGCGTTTTTCTTGAATTTGAGGGTTGTTTAGATCATTTGTAATCACTCGGTGGATCCGGGAAGTGCCTGATATAATCCCCTTTTTCCCAGCAGGGATCATACAATGCCTTAACGCCCTCCGCGTACTTATCGATGTCCCCGGCTAATGTGGTCAGCAGCGAATCGCCGCCCGGATGCGTCGGGTGAGCGCCGTACTGCTTGCAATAGCCTCGGAGCTTCTCAGGCCGGTCGATTATCATGCAGGCACGAAGCAGATTCCCATCATCGGGAATTCCCTCCCGTATCGCCTTGAAGAAATCGCTCTGTAACGCCTCTATAACAGTGGTCTCGTAAATGTTATCAACAGCGAAATGAGCGAACACGCAGGGCTCAATATCCCCATTCGTGTTGATGTGCAGATAAACCCTGCCCCCGGCTAAGCATCCCGATGAAACCGGACCGTCGTTCCAGAAATCCACACAGAAAATCGGATACTCATTACGCTGCCTGTAAACAGCCTTTCGGAATGAATCACGCTGTTCGGGAGTGGGCTGCATATCAGGATCAGGGTTACTTCCGATGGGAATATACTGGAAATACCACCCTATGTGACAACCGGCATTGATGACTCTTTCGATCCATTCATCAGAACCTAAGTACTCAATGTTTTTCCGTGAAGCCATGGCCGAGAAACCGAACAGTACGCCATTTTCCCTGAGGTACTCAAACGCCTTCATCACTTTCCTGTAAACACCCTTCCCCCTTCGCGCATCGGTAAATGCCTCATCACCTTCGAGACTCACGCATGGTATGCAGTTACCCAGCTCACCCATGCGTTTCGCTATCTCTTGTGTGATGAGAGTCCCGTTCGTGTAGATGATGAAACTGCAGTCGTTGAATTCCTCGTAGATATCCATAAGATCGTCCCGGACGAACGGCTCACCGCCGGTCATGACGAACAAGCGCATATGCAACTCGTCATGGCCTTCCTTGACAATCTTGCGAACCGTTTCGATGGGCATATCGCTTTCGCGCGTGTATTCACCCGCCCAGCAGCCCACGCACCTCAGGTTGCATCGCTGGGTCGGGCTGATAACTATCAAGTTTGGCGGCCTGAAACCATGCTCCTTAATAAAAAGCTTCTTGTGCGGTTCCTTGAGCAAAATCCCATCCACGAAAATACTGCGGATGAAAGACTTCCGCGCTTCCTTCGTGGTGGTTTGCGCGATATGCCTTATCCATTCCTTGAACGGATGCCCGGTTTCTATAAGCCAGCGGAAATGCCGAGCTTCACGCTTAGCCACATCGCCGCTTGCAATACGTTCGAACAGCCATGCCATCTGCATAAGACGCTTGTCGCTCGAATTTGTAAGGATATTGCTTACACTTTCAACGGCTTTTTCGAGCGTCAGTATTTTGGCATTTTCCAATATGGATCGGGTTTTAACCATGATATCCTCCTCTGCTCAACTTCCCCCTTTGCGCACACAGCCCCAATCACGAAGAGAACAAACTATTCGTCATAAATATACCGGTGCAATTGCCCGGGCTTACTCGACAAACCACTGATCCGAAACAACTAATTACTCACTAACGATTTTTCCCTGCATCGACCGGTAATCGGTCGTATAACCCAACCGCGGGACCTACATACAATCATACGACTTTTACTCTACAACAGCGTTTGAACTGACAATACTCATTAATACTGTATCATAATAACGACCATCAATGTATTTCGATTCTCTCACTCGCCCTTCAACAACGAAACCTGCCTTCTCATAGGAGCGCAAACCGCGTCCGTTGAAATCATAGACCTCGAGACCGACCCGGTGCATGTTCAGCCTGTTGAACGCATAATCAACGCACAATTCGGTGACTTCCGTCCCGTAACCCTTGTCCCAGCACTCCTTCTCGCCGATGGCGATTCCGAACATGCACTTCCTGTTCACCCAGTCAATCTGTACCAGCACACAGTTTCCAATATGCCTGTCTCCCTCGATAAGGTAGATGTCAAACGGTATCTGATCCCTGGCACGCGATGCGCTTTCGATGTATTGTCTTTCGCAGAAGGAATTCACCGGGTAATACATCGCGAGGTACTTAGTCACCTCGGGATCATTGAACCACCTTGTATAATTCTCAATGCTCTTCAACTCCAAGGGTGAAAGATAAACACGCTCTCCCTTGGTAAAGGCGCCTTTCATATAACCTCCGGACGGGCCATAATTTTGCAGGTTACCCCCGGCCCGTACCGCGTAAGTGATAACTTCAAAACCTCATAATAGCGAAAAACTTATCTGAGAAAAATCAACACCCCCGCACATTAAATGATATCACATGATACTCGACTTTCGCCATTTTCATTCCGGGTGGAACTGCTATTCAGTGTCCGTGTGCCACCGCTATCCGAGTCTTCGAGGACAGCGGTGCTCTTATCCGGGTGGCACTGAAAAGCGAGTCTTCGAGCTTATCAGTGT
>CBDVBS010000160.1:0-8063 GCA_965372275.1 uncultured bacterium
GTTGTTAATGAAGACTTAAACACACTTTACGACAATCCCTTCAACGAAGACAGCGGGGGGAACCGTGAGTTGCGAATAGATATTTTCGACTGGCAGGATATCGAAACGGTCCTGTCCGTGAAAGTTGAAGCGCCAAACGTTTTCGAAGGAGTGGTCTATTGCACGCCTGATCCCGCCAACGATCCGGAATCCCAGCAGGGCACTTATTATGTATCCCTGGAAGGCAACCCCCAGGCCGTCGATCAGAAGAACAATTTCCTTATAAGTATTGAAGACATCCACGGCACCTTCGAACAGGATGGGATGAACTCCTTCGCCGGTTCAGACGATTTACTGACCACGGCGTACTACGTCCACACCGCCGACATCTCAACAAATTCTCCACCAGTTGTAGCCCGGTTTCCGGGACATCTAACGTCACCGCGGGAATGCCATACTTCTACTCCGTCAGTGCCGGCGATTACGAGGACGCTCTTGCCGACCTTGAATTCGCCTGGGAAATCGGCGACGATTCTCCACCCGAGTATGATGACGGTGAAGGAAACGGCGACGGCACTATATACATCCCATTCCCGGGTAACGGTGGGTTCCTCGTCGATGTAAAGGTAACCGACACTGATGGGGGATGGGCAACGAGCGAACAACCCCTCCTGGTCAATGCATCACTGCCGGGTTCCCCTGACCCGGTCACCAATGTTGAGTTAAGTGTGGAAAGGGATGGTTTAGGTATCATCGATATGTTGACTATCAAATGGGATCCCGTATTCTTTAGCGATCCCCCCGTCGCCCAGTATGCAATTTACTACACCGATGATCCTTACACACCAGGGGATTTCGAATTTTTAGGAGTATCCTCCCCTTTCCCGCCGGAATATATTATCGATCCATTAGATAAAAACGCCGCCTACCTGTTCACCGTGCGTACTCGCTCGATGGCCGGTAATCCGGTCACCGAAAGCGGCGATAGCCAATATGCCTTCATCGAATTCGAAACCGCTGAAGATCCCGATCCCTACCCCTGGACCGCCGGAAGTCATACAGGCGGCGCCTATACGGACCATTTTGGCCGGGTCGCCGGCGCAGGTGCCCAGGCGGGTCAGAAGGGCTGGCGGATGGATGTCAATAACACAATCATCATCGCTGACGCCTGGAGTGTCATCGCGTCGCCTCCGATCCCGGTTTTCGACGATGTCGAAACCTACCGCATCGAATTCCTGAGACGTCACCCCGCCGCATACAATTATCACGGGCTTGCCGTCGGTACAACCGACTTGATCCATGATTCATCCGTTTCCACCTTCCCAAATTTCGATGTCAGCCTCGAATTAATTGAAGGCTCACCCTATACCGGCACGAATAACACCGGCATCAGACAGAGATTCGTTGAAACAAGCGCGAATGCCGGAGCATGGTGGGACTCTGCCGCTTCATACTCGGTTCATTACTCGGCGTTCGAACTCCCCAGGTTGGGGACCCTTGTGGGCTTGGGGCTGGAAGCACGCGCTGCATTCGGTTACGGCGCCTCATCCTATCCGAGCTACCGTACCGCCAGGGTCGAGCTGGACGAGATCGCGTTGGTTATTTATTAACAGGCAAATTGATAATTCAATGGGAAGATAAATAACGCCGCTTTCGAGCGGTGTTTTTGCTGCCGGCATGTGAATAATGTATACGCATTCCGGGTACCACCGCTTATCCGGGTCTTCTACGAAAGCGGTGCCGAGGATAACACTGATAAGCTCGCGGACTCGCTTTTCAGTGCCACCCGGAGGACAGGCAACCGAGCCACGACCGTCAGGAAGTGGCCATAAAGAGCACGGGCAAACTCGAAGACTCGTTTGTCCGTGGCACCAGGGATGAAGGATGTTAAGAGGGAAGGAATCCATGGAATGATTTGAAACACCCACTAACTGCGAGGAATTGTGAAGATATGAAAACCACCTTTCTGAAGACAGAAAGGTGCCACACGGAAAAGGAATGGAGAAAGTTGAGTGAAATGTGCGATACCCGATTACTTTAATATCTTTTTTGTGGGATTGATCTCAACCTGATGTTGTCTAAACCTTCGCGCCGGCAACCTGCAGATAAAGGTCATGCATTTTCTCCGCGCAGTCTTCCCAACGCTCGTGCTGCTCGCAATACTTCCTGTTGCGATTGCGCATGGTCACCCTGATAGCGGGCAGTTCGGCAAGCACATAATCCAATGTTGCCGCAACCCCGGCAGTATCTCTCTGCCGCACATAGAACCCGTTCACGCCGTCCTCGACTATTTCATAATACGGTCTCAGGTCACCCAGTATCGGGATCGAGCCGCACGCCATACCTTCAAGAATTGTGCTCGCAAGCTGGTCGCTTTCAGGCACGCTGATGAACACCGGGCTCATCGCGAACAGTTTCGCGACATCCTCATCATACGGGAGCTTCGGAAGGAATGTCACCCTGTCCTCGAGACCTATCTCCGCCACCCTGCGGCGCATCTTGGACGGGTACGTCTTATCGTCGGCGCCGTTCATCAGAAGCAGGTGCGTATCCGGATAACTCCCGGCGATCATTCCGAATGCTTCGATGATGATATCAGTGCCGTACAACGGCGCGAGCCTGCGCGGGGAGAGGATGAACGTCCGCCCCTCGGGGAGCGAATACCTCGTCCGAAGTTCTAAAAGATCATCCTCGGTGTATTCCTCGAAGAAGTTACTGCCGATGCCCCAGGAAAATGTATGTATCCTCGACGGGTCAACCCCGAAGTCGTCAACAAGGGTCTGGCGCATATGGTTCGATGTTGTCGTTATCGCGGCGGCTCGTCGGAAATTGGACGCCACCCATATCTTGTGCAGCGTCGAGCGGAGTCCGAACTTGAACACGTCAGAACCCCATGCCGACAGGATCAGCGGTGAATACCCCGAATTGGCAGCCATGGTCCCGAAACTCGCCACGTAATGCCCATGCAGAATATCCGGCTCGATCTGCTTGATGAGCCATTTCGTCTTCGGGATCGATGTGATATAACGCAGCTTGGAGTTGCTGAGGGGAGGCCGAATGTGATACACCTCAGCTCCCGGAACATCATCCTCTCGATGAGTGATGACGTGTATCTCATGCCCCTTATTATGCATGAAGTCCGCCCATCTGTGAATATGGACGTTCTTCGCATCTGCCACGAAACAAATTTTCATTCTTCCCCTCGCCGTACCCTGTACGAGCGGGATATGGTAACCTCTATATAATAGTATCTCTTAAAGCAACTTAATCTTGTACTCATTGTAAATAAAATCTACCCCTACTTGCAACCTTTAATTCCACAAACCCGCCGGAAGTCACGTCTTTTCCGGTATTTAACGGTCCGGACCTCCGGCAATAAACGTCGGGAACAATAACATGGAAAATGGGGACAGTCACCTATTTTATTAAAATATATTTGACTATGGAAAAGGACATAGGAGATAAAATAGGTGACTGTCCCTGGTTATTGAAAATCCTTCAGCGTTTCACACACAAATCGTATCTCATCATCGGTCAACTGGTAACTCGACGGCAGGTTGATCCCCCGCAATCCGATCTCCCTCGCCACCGGTCTGTCTGGACCCCTGGCTATATCCGCGAAAGGTGGCTGAATGCTCATCGGATCAAAGAACGGTCGGGCAAATATTTTCTTCTCCGCCAACCCCTTCAGTATCTCATCACGCTTTCGGGCAAGCTCATCCGACAATAGAATCGAGACCAGCCATTCATTTGTCTCGGCCCAGTCAGCATCGTTTCTGAATGAAATCCCCGGGATGTCCCCAAGCAGTTCCTTATACAATGCCGTACGCCTTCGATGCCGCTCGATTACCTTGTCAACCCTCGCAAGCTGGGCGACTCCGACGGCGGCCTGGATATTGGTCAGGCGGTAGTTGTATCCGATTTCATCATGGATGAACCGCCCGCCGGGTATCTTCGCCTGCGTGCTTAAATGTAACGCATGATGGGCATCCGCATCATCACGGAATGTGATCATCCCCCCGCCGCCGCAAGTCACTAATTTATTCCCGTTGAAGCTGAAACATCCGGCATGCCCGAATATCCCCGTATGCGTTCCCCTGTATCTCGCGCCCAACGACTGGGATGCATCCTCTATCACAATCAGCCCTTCGGCACCGGCGAATTCCATCAGCGGATCCATATCGCACGAATGTCCCAGCAGATGAACCGGCATGATCGCCTTGGTCTTATCGGACACCCGCTTCTTTGCATCCTCGATATCGATCGTCCACGTTTCATGGTCGATGTCACAGAAAACAGGCACCGCCCCGGTATATCGGATCGCGAATACACTCGCGACGAATGTCATGTCCGGGACGATAACCTCATCCCCTTCGCCGACGCCAAGCACGATAAGCGCCAGGTGCAACGCGGCCGTGCCCGACTGAACGGCAACCGCGTTCGATGCACCGATGTATGCTCGGAAATCCGACTCGAACTGCTTGACGAAATCACCGAGGTAGCTTACCCACCCGGTTCGCGCGCATACCGCCAGGTTGTCAGCCTCTTCTTTGCCTATATGTGGTTCATAAACGGGGAGCATCTCAGTTGATGCAGGCCTTTCCTTCGAAATTCTTTATCTCACCCGAAACGATTGCGTCTCGCACTTCCTCGATGCCGTCATCCAGCCGATGATCGATCCGGAAACCGAGGGTATCGCGAATCTTCTTGAACGACACCCGGTACGAGCGCGGGTCATCCTCAAGTGGTACGAATGTGAACTTGACGCCGGGTATTATCCTGCCGATGATCTCGGCGATGGTTTCCTTCTGGAAGTTCTGCGAATCCTCACCGACATTGAACACCTGCCCCGCGATCAGGCTCGTTTCAGCTTCCAGTACCGAGCATATTGCCTTGCATGCGTCCTTCACATGCACATATGGACGCCAGTACTGCTTGCCCCATATTTCGATCTGCTTATCGAGGAGGGCTTCCTTCACGAACTGGTTGATGGTCAGGTCGAATCGATTGCGATGCGAGAGGCCGTAGATCGTCGAGAAACGCAGGATAGTGGGAATCGTGCCGTTCGATTGATGCTCCAGTATGAATTCTTCAGCAGAGACTTTCGTTTCGGCATAAAGCGACAACGGATGAAGCGCGCCGGTTTCATCGACCAGGTCGTCAGGATCATGAACGCCGTAGTTGGAACAGGTGCTGGCGAAGATAAAACGCTTGACCCCTCGATGACATGACTCCTCGTAGAGCGCCTTGGTCGCTTCGAGGTTTGTTTCCGATGCTTGTGCTTCCTTACGTTTGCATGCCGGGTCGCCGACAATCGCGGCCAGATGAATCACCGCGTCGATCTCGTCCAGCACCGAGTGAAACAATTGAGGATAACGTATATCAACGATCTCGCATTCGAAAGAAGGTTCCTTGGTTAATCCCAAAAGACTTTCGGTCGTGTACATAAGGCTGTCGGCCACGACAAGGTCGTAGCCCTGGCTTACGAGGTCACGGGCAAGTACGCTTCCCAAGTACCCGGCGCCGCCTGTGAGCAATATGCGTTGAATCATCCCGTCCATTGATCTACCTGTTATCTATCCTATTAGACAAAAATGAAAAAAGCAATTATACGAGCCGCAATCCTGCATAGCAACCATGAAAACTACAGGACCTGAATATATTACTGCCTCGCAAAATCAAAGCTGTCATCGGCCCGTATTAATATCTATTAAATCGTATTAATGGTGAATGGTCAATGAAAAAGCGCATCCTTCCTGATACGCTTTTGGCCGATGGTATTCAGCGATAACTACTGAAAATTATAATCGGGGAAATCCCTCGCAATTATATCCCTGGCATAATTAGACCCGCCCTGTAATCCGTTATAGATCATCCCCCCCTGCATAACCGTCTCGTAAATCCAGGCGATATGCACTGACTGGAGCAGCACATCATCATCACCGTTCCGCACACCAACGAGGATGGCTTCCATGTGCATCCAGGCCGGATGTCCCGACATATTTACTGACGCTCCCGGCCTTAAATGCAGTAATCGCAGGGCAATATTCGGCGGTTCGCCGACAGATGACAGATCATAGGATAGTGCTTCCGTATTTGTCCAGTAATATGGTAAATCCTGCGGGGATGGATCATCGTTCGGGCAGGGTAGTACAAAATTCGTCCCGATGAATGGACTGGCCGGCGTGTTCGTGGTGACAATAGCGATCCAGCGGAATTCATCTATGTCCGTATCCACTCCATCGGAAAGGAAAGTCAAGGTGACAACGAATCCGTCGAAAGTGAAATCCGAACCGCTATAATCAATCTCTCCGATGGTTCCATATGAGTCATAATTGACCGAGTACGTAAACATTGGATCGGGAATCCCGTCTGCAATATATATCGATCCGCTATTCGAGATTTCACCGCCGCCCTGCAGGTGGATAGTGTAGTCCACGCCAACCGATCCCGGGCCAAGCCCGATATCATTATTTACAGGGAATGCATATCCCCAGCCTCCCTTGGTTGAATAGGCCGTCTGAATCCCCAGGCCAAACTCCGTGGTATCAAGTTCAACATAATCGACCGGTGTATCATCACCGATATTCACGTAGATGTTATACGCCGCGACACCCTCACCTTCGTCGGATGAATCGTCATATCCAATGAGACCTAACTGGTGGCACTGAATGTCGTCCTCTAAATACCTTATTTCCATTTCGGTCTCATACAGAACCGTAATTTTCTCATCATAAAGCGGGTGAGACTGCGGCATGGATCCGAGGAAATAAGCTTCTCCGTATGTTAATGGGTCGGTAACAGTAACATTCAGTTTGTGCCATCCATTAGACGTGGGTGCACCCGGTACATTCACAAAGACATAGACGCTGGATATTCCATTATCATCCGGGATACATGCCGTGGAGGATGTCTGGGCAATGCCAAGTCCTTGCGATTCGATGTTTACCTGGTTTGCATCGGCATCGCGCCAGTCATAAACCCTCACACCGAGAGTCACGTCGCCACCACCGGACATCCCATAATAAAAGTCATTGTCATACACTTCCACGGTCACAAGGAACGGCTCGGGGCAATGCGCTTCAAGTGGGAAATCCGATGGTTCCCACGACCCGCCGCCCGGGAAAGCATAATTGGCAATTATGGCGTAGTTGAAGACCAGGAAATCTCCGGGATCATCACCGAAATCCAATTCATAATGCGCTCTCTTGACTTCCTGCGGTTTAAAATATGTATCCTCCGGTTCGATCTCTCCATCCTGCCAATGCGCACAGGGGAAATCAAACATTTGCATATCCTCAAGCATGATCGGCGACGGGTATGCGTCGGTGAATAGCTTGTAACCATTATGCAGGCGCTCAAAGTTCGCGTATGAATCGGGTGTGCCAAGCAAACCGTCCTGGTATCCCCATGGCATACCGGAGAATTCCTCGGGGTTAAGCCAGCGTGTCTTTCCGTCCGCGTTGGTTACCTCCGGTCCAAAGACCACGCCTCGCACCTCGAAACCCGTGAATAAATCCGTGTCGAGCGGATTCGTGAGCACAATATCAACCGAGACCATGTTGAAATACTGGTCGATCTCCAATGTCTCAAAATCGATACTGAGGTTCTGCAAAGGCGGCGGTTCAAGATAGCCGAGAATATTCAACACTCCGTCGACCATCCTTCCCGGCACGGCTTCCACTGTACCCGATGACGGATTGATAACAACATTGTAAAGGCCGAGGATATTGATATTACCCAGACCATCCGCGCTCCTGTAATCCATACCCTCATCATTACCGGGATTGATTCCATCACCACCCGGTGATCCGGATGAACACCCCAGCGTAAACAGCATGATAAACAACACCGTTGCGGAATATATACGGAAGTTCATCTTAACCTCCCTTGGTAAATGAACTCAGTTTACTTGTCAACGAGTTTGAAAGTGTATTTTCCCCTTGGCAATAATAACACCACCTAATATATTAACACCAATTTTCCTTAAGAAAGACTAATTGAATCGGGTGCCGCACACTTCAGCGTGCGCCAATTCCCAAGTTAAGCCACTCATCGCACACTGAAGTATGCGGCACCCAGCT
>CBDVBS010000161.1:0-8039 GCA_965372275.1 uncultured bacterium
GACAGGCTTTGAAACATAATTGGGTAACGGGGACAGTCCCGCGAAGACTTGGGACAGTCCCCGTGTCAAGATCCCTGTTTCAAGCGGGTCAAAGACCCGCGGTACCCGTTTGTGGGGGGAGGGGTGATTACCACAACTGGATTATTCGCAATCCTGATTCGATATCGCCAATGTATGCCATGTTATCCACGACATCAATTCCTATCGCATAATGCTTCACCGGAACGGCTGTAAGGATATACGCATCCTCGATAGGGTCGATATCAATAATCTGAAGGCCTGCCGGACCGCAGGTGACATAAGCATACCCCTGTGAAAGGTGAATTGCTTTCCCATTGTCGGGCAGGAGGACCGTCTTCACAATCGACGTCGAGCCGACCGGGTCGATATCGAGAATCTGGAGATCCTCCGCCGCAATATAAGCATACCCATCTTCTATCTCAATCCCATTCGACGCGCCCGTTATGGGGATGGTGCTGATGATACTCGCTGTAGAAGGCGGGTCGATATCGATTATATATAATCCATCCTCGTCACCCGTGACAAATGCATAGCCGTTGAACAGATCGACGTAGTTACACTGCAGGGGCACATCAACCGTCTTCACGAGCGACGCTGAGAGTGGCGGGTCAACATCAACTATATGAAAATCACCGTCCCACGTGGCCGCCACATATGCATATCCATTTTCAACAACGAGGTTATTTGGATGTTGCGGCAATTCGACTGAATTAATAAGATTGGCGGATTCAATGGGATCGATATCATAAATGTACAAACCGGAATCCCAGTTTGTAATGTAAGCCAACCCATCGGAGATGAAAATACCGCTCGTTTCGACATCATCGAATCGCTTTATGTATTGGGTATCGGGGGGAGAGCTGACACCCGCGATAACCACGCCCGGACACTCATTTATATAATAAGCAAGACCGTTCTCCACCCAGACATCCTGTCCTCCCGAGGGGGTATCAATCTCTACAACAACAACGGCGGAATTTACGGGGTTAACATCAATTATTCGCAGGCCGATCTTTTGATCCATCAGGATCACATAGTCGCCAAAAATTGCTGTTTCAGCCGGATGTCCCGGAGATGTTTCCACCTCTTTCGTAAGGAAAACATCAGCGGGATTACTAATATCAACTATCGCCAAACCGTTGAAACCGCCACCGACGGCCGCTACATATGCGTAGTCACCGGCAATCTCAACTCCGAATGCAACAATTTCATCCAGTTCTTGAGAAAGGGATATCGATTCGGGCGGATCGACATCGTACACAAGCAGTTTGCCATATTCACAACATACGAACGCAAGACCGGATTCCACCTCAACGTCATATGTATTCAAATCCGCGGCAACTGTTGCGACGACATACGCTGAGGCGATCGGGTCCACATCGACAATTTTCATCCCTTCATCCCGCGTAGTGATGTAGGCGTACCCATCCTCATAATCCACATTGCCAAACTCAGCTTCGGCCGTTAAGTCCACTGTTTTTTCTATGGTCGGTGCTCCGGGAGAGCTTACATCGATTATTTTCAGACCGTCAAACCGGTCAAGAACATATGCATAATCACCCGCCACATCAACAGCACTTGCCACAATTGTGCTGATTGTGTGATAAAGGCTCGCTGATTCAGGGCTGCTGATATCGTATATCAGCAAACCGCCTTCAAGGTCGGCAACATATGCATAATTACCCTGGATGGCAATACGATAAGCCTGATCGTCGTTATCTACCTGGTGTACCCACTCAGGATTCAGCGGATCGGAAATATTGAAAACATTCAATCCGTTCGCTCCGCTTGCTGTGATTGCGTAGTTACCGGATACCGCCACATCGTATGGAGAGAAGTTGAGTCCGGGTGGTGTAACATCGATCGGATTATCAGGCATCGGGGATTCTACTTCGAACAGGTCCTCACCAATTCCCGGTGCACCCGCAACGTTAACCACTTCAACATCATACAGCCCTTGTGCCGCGTCAAGTGGAAAATCGAACTCGCAGGAGATTGACGTCAGGCTGATTACATCGACATCACCGGAAACGATATCCGGTTCACCATCCATCATAAGCCTTACCTGCGCCGTTGGTCCGTAGAAATTCTCCCCGGTTATCTCCACCCCGGTAAGTAAATCCCCGGCGGGACCGAAATCCGGGTCGATGCTCGTTACAACCGGCGCGGGTGTACCCTCGATCGTCAAATTCACATACTGGTATAACGGTATAGTTGAATTCGCGGACGTGGAAGTGACGAGGCACCTGTAATCACCTGCGGGGGCACTTTCAAGGTTGGCCAACTCAACTGTCCACACATTACCTGAAACGTAGGTGAAGGACGTTGATTCATCGCTGGTGATCTCAACGGCATTTATTCTTACACTGTCAATATCATCCTGCCAGTCGTAGAGGTCCAGCATGTAAGCAGCCTCACACCCTTGATAATCGTACATAATGTCACTGCCATACAGGTCACTAATCTCATACGGTTCCTTACAGTTGGCAGGATAAGATGCATCGACAGCGAACTGGATAGCCCAGTAGTTAGGTGGTTGTGGAATGTATATAAGGTAATTCTCGGTATGCTCTGTGCCTCCCGCAAACACCCGGTTGGTCTCACCCTTCGCGAAAGTACGGAACGGGTTGATGTCTTCTCCGTTGGGAATATCCCAAAGCTCAGTCCAGCCATTGGCATTGGTGACAAGATACCCATACTGGTTCGTGAAGAGTATACCGCGAACATCCCGTCCCGAAATCGCTAATGGATTGCGAAGAGTCACATCAGCGTCTAATATCCGTGTAACTGTATCAAACCCGTTAACGCCGATGCTGAAACAATCGTCACATGCGGGCGGCAGGATATGATCAGTGATGTCAAAATGCGGCAGTGCTGTCCGAAGGGGTTTTGCCGAAACCGACATCCCAACCGGATCGAAGCGGAGTTCCCAGATACCCCAGAGCATCCGGTTTGAATCGGCTTCTTTTTCAGGGATTGCGAGTTCTTCCGGAACATCCGACGGCGTGATCGGCCCTCCGGTTGAACCCGAACATCCGACGAAAATAATGGTTATGAATAAGAGAAACGCAAATCTTGTGCATAAAGATGCGTACATCACCTATACCTCGGTATTCCTGTTTGTACTTAAGCCAAGTATATAACAAAAGGGATTCATTGACCTTCCAATATCACCACAACTGAATAATACGAAACCCTTCGTATGAAGCGACATAAGCGAAATCACCCGATACAGCCACATCCCAGATGTCACCCATAGAATCCAACGTTGTGATGATCGATGCGGTATCTACCGGCATAATATCGATAACCTGCAGCCCCCCGGAATAATCGGCGACATATGCATAGCCGCCGACTACCGCCACACCTCTGGCCATCCCCGGAGTATCCACTGTTTTTACTATTGATGCCGAAGCGGGGACTGAAATATCAACAATGTGCAGACCGGCGGATTCCGCGGCAACAAAAGCGTAATCACCTGATACTGAAACCGCCACGGCGGTATCATCCGTAACTACCGTCTTTATGATCGAGGCGCTAAGCGGAGGGTCAATATCAATCACTTGCAGGCCAGCCTCCACGTCAGTGACATAAGCATAGCCGCCATCAACACAAACATCCAGACTTCCACCAACTAAAGGTACGGAATTCACCAGCCCCGCCGTGTCCTGCGGCTCGATATCTATAATTATTAATCCCATGGTTTCCGTGACTACATATGCGAATCCCATGCTCACATCAACATCGTAGGCTTTATCACCGACATCGATTGTGTTGAATATGTAAGACGCTTCCAATGGGTGTACATCAATTATCCTGAGTCCGTAGGACGCATCCGCCACATAAGCATAACCGCCTGATTTGTCAATCCCTGCCGCCCAGTCGGTATTGACGGTCTTAACGATTGCCGCTTCCGAAGGTATCGATAGATCAACCATAGCCAGACCCGCCAATACATTTGTTACATAGGCTATATTATCGCTTACCGCCACATTACTGCAGTGGCTGACAATGGGTACGGTCCCATCAAGGTTGGGTGATGTTGGCGAATCAATACTGTACCGGTGCAAACCACCAAAATATTCCCATATGTAAATGTGATCTTCACTAACCTTTAGAGACCCGGCAGTCCCCGGGAGTATTGCGGTAGCCACAACACTTGCCGATTCTGGCGGGTCTATATCAATGACCACTAATCCTTCGAACATATCTGTCGCATACGCATAACCATTGGAGATTCCCACACCTGTTTCCACCAAACCAGGGATTGTATTGATGATATGTGGCTCTTCAGGCGGATCAACATCTATAATATGCATCCCGGCCCATTTGCCTGTTACGCAGGCGATGCCATTTTCTACATCCATATCAGGATAACCACAAGTCGTTCCCATTAAATACAAGCTGCCGATAACCGCCGCCGATTCAGGCGGGTTGATATCAATTAGGACCAAATGTTCCCAATTTGTCACCAAATATGCGTAATCATTTTGTATAACTATCTTTGCCGGCGTACCGTAACCCAATAATGTGTCAACCGTTTTGACAAGCTGCATCGAACCCGGGGAGCTTATTTCGTATATCGCCAAGCACCCATAACCGGAAACATATGCATATCCATTATCAATGACGATTGCAGGATGGTACCCAGACTCGAAAATTGTATCGTGGATGAACTCAGAGCCTGGTGTACTGATATCGATAATAACTAACTCCTGATGCTCACCAACATACGCATAACCGTCAGCGACAGCCACTGACCGCGCAAAGGTGCCTGTTTCGACCATGTTAACCCATTCCGGATTCGAGAAATCAGAGACATCCCAAATATGCAACCCGTCTTCAGCACAAGCTAAGTATGCATAATCACCAAGTATGCAAGCATCGAAAATACGCAGGTTCAACCATGGGGGTGTTATGTCGGTAAGGGTGCCCGGAATCGGTTCCTCGGTGATTGTTATGGAAACCCGGTCGTAGAGATGCTTGCCGGTAATTGGGGATGTTGCTTTGATAAGGGCGGTATACTCTCCCGCCGGTGCACCGAGTTCGTTTTCCAGCGAGCAGACCCATGTACCACCACCCGCGTGCTCAAATGCGACATCTTCAGCCCCAAGAATTTCATCCTGGGCAATACGTACATCTGTCACATCATCCTGCCAATCATAAACATCTATCGACAATTCAACCATGGAACTCGTAACATCATATAGTTCGCCATCCTGAAGAAAATTCTCAATCGAATATGGTTCCTTGCAGTTACCGGGCCACGAGGCATCCACCGCGAATTGTATCGCCCAATAGTTAGGTGGTTGAGGTATGTAGATCAGGTAATTCTCCGAATGCTCTGCACCCCCGGTGAATATGCGGTTTGCTTCTCCCTTGGCAAACGCCTTGAACGGGTTGATATCATCGCCGTTTGGGATATTCCACAACTCAGTCCAGCCGTCGGCGTTGGTGATCACATGACCGTACTGGTTGGTAAACAGGATACCGCGTACATCCTTTCCCGCGATGGGCGTCGGGTTACGGAGAGTGACATCGGCATCCAGTATTCGCGTTACCGTGTCGAAACCGTTTACACTGATGCTGAAACAATCATCGCAAGCAGGCGGGAGTACGAAGTCGGTTATCTCAAAATGGGCAAGGACCGTGCGCGCGGGTTCGATCTCCACGCTCATCTCGAACGGATCAAACCGTATCTCCCAGGCACCCCATAGAGTTCTCTCGGAGCTTTGTTCCCGTTCGACAACCGGCGTATCCGGGCTTTCCACCGGCGCGACCGGGCTGGCTCCTCCGCCGGAACATCCGATGGCAAGAATAAGCACGGCAAATACAATCGCAATGATAACGCGGGGATTTGTAAAATACATCGTCGGCTCCTCCCGGATTATGTTGTTCACCCATAAATACAAGCATATATATAGATACCCAATTTCATTGAATTAATGAAGTTCGTACAAATGCAATGCGGCATACGGTATTGATATTACCACAACCTGATAATCCGCAATCCGCCGTACATATCGGCGACATAGGCGAAGTTGTCTTGAACGAAGACATCATCCGCATAGCCCGGCGTATCGCACTCGGATAAAATATATGCATCACCCACTGGGTCAATATCGATAATAACCAGCCCGCTTTCATTGCAACTCACATAGGCATAATCTCCGTTTACAACAACATCTCTTGCAATATCAGGCGTAGCAACAGTTTTGACAACGCTCGCGGTATCGGGTGGGTTAATATCAACAATCACAAGCCCACCCGCCTTGGCTGCAACGTATGCATAATCTCCGGAGACCGCAATGCCAATTGCCTGGCCCGTTATAACAACGGTGTTGTAAATGTAAGCTGACCCAACCGGATCGATATCAATGATATGCAGCCCGTCGTCCTCATCCGCGACATACGCATAGCTGCCCTGGACCGCGATGCCCTCGGCTCTATCCGTAGTGGGAACCGTAATAACCAGGCTGGCTGATCCCGGTGGGTCAATATCACTTATACACATTCCCGTCGTTCGCTCCGCCGTGTATGCATACCCTCCATCTACAGCAACATCAGTGGTTACACCTGGCGTACCAACACCGTTGAACAAATAGGCTGATTCAGGGGTGCTGATATCCAGGATTTGCAAATCACCTATGACCCAATCGGCCAAATAAGCGTAATCCCCTTCCAATGCAATCGCGTATGCCTCCTCTGTCTTAACATCAGTCACCACTTGCGCCTCGTTCAACGGATCAATATCGAAAATCATCACGCCGGCCATACAGGCGCCAACATAGGCGTATCCGTCTCTATACGCAATCCCGCCGGCATACCCGGGAGTGTACATGGTCTTCAGAATACTCGCCGATGTCGGGGTTTCGATATCAATCACGTATAATCCGGTGTACATATCCGCGAGATATACAACATCACCGTTCACCACGACCGATTGGGTTTCACCGTATATGCCAACCTCGTGCACGATGTTAGCCAGTTCCGGCTGCTCGATATCTACCACCTGAAGGCCGTCGTAACCATCAGCCACGTATGCGTAATTACCTGATACGGTTACATCGTAAGCCCAATTCGTGGTGTCCACGGATTCTACAACCGCCGCCGTACTAATGGGATCAACATCAATCACCTGCAAGCCCGCACCACCATCCGCAACATAAGCGTACCCACCGGAAACCGTCACGCCGATAGCGAAATCGCCGGTATCGACGGTTTTAACGATTGCCGCCGTTTCGATGGGATCGATGTCGATTATCTGCAATCCTTCAGGCCCGTCCCCGACATATGCATAACCCCCGTCAACAAATACCCCTCGCGCCAGGCCATCGGTATCTACCGTGTTCACGATAGAAGGGGAATCAGGCACACTGATATCGATTATCCTCAGACCACTGGACCCATCCGCCAAGTATGCATAATTGCCCGCAAATGAAACATCCGCTGCTCTCGCTGTATCCACCCAGCAGATAACCTCAGGCGCGTCGGGGGATGTCACGTCCACCACGAAGAGACCATCAGAATGTGCGGATACATAAGCATACCCACCCGATACAGCAATATTCTGTGCTTCACCATCAATATCCGTCCCGCCTACCCAAACGGGATCGGAGGGATCGGTGATATCGAAAATGTGCATGCCGGTCATGTAACTCGCGATATAGGCGTAATCACCAGATACGCAAACGCCATAAGGCGCGAAGTTCAGCCACCCCGGCGTGACGTCAACCGGGAAGAACGGCCCTTGCTCTGTAACCTCGAACATCTCGGTGCCGGTGCCGGACAGGTCGCCGCCATTTGTTACATCAACATCGTAAAGCCCGAGTGTCGCACCAAGTGGTATGTCGAAATCACAAACTAACGTTGTTTCATCGGTAACCACCACGTTGGTTGCGGCAATATCCGGCTCGCCACTCATCACCAGCTTAGCGGTACAGTCGCCTAAGAAATTAGTGCCTGTAATTTCAACATCGGTCAGTGATGTATCTACCCCTGAAATACTGGGATCGATC
>CBDVBS010000162.1:0-7972 GCA_965372275.1 uncultured bacterium
GTCCATTTTAAGCCCCGCGCGTTCCAGGGCAATTGGAATCGCCTTGGCGGGACCGATACCCATGATTTCCGGCGGCACTCCAACAGACGACCACGAGACCAGTTCGCCCAGGGGTTCGAGGCCGTCACGTTCAACAGCCTTGGCTGAACCGATCACCACACACCCCGCGCCATCGGCAAGGCCGCAGGAATTCCCGGCGGTCACCTGCCCGTCCTTTACGAACGCCGCGCGCAGCTTGGTGAGTTTTTCAATAGTGGTCGCCCTCGGTGTTTCATCGGCTTCGAGCAGCCCTTTCTCTTTACGTGAAACCGTATATTCAACCGGCACAATTTCATCCGCGAATAATCCCTTCTCCTGCGATTCTTT
Organism: uncultured bacterium; assembly: GCA_965372275.1. GTDB lineage: Bacteria > JAJVIF01 > JAJVIF01 > JAPKYR01 > CAZSPL01 > CBDVBS01. The sequence goes on from CBDVBS010000162.1 coordinate 367, forward strand.
GGCCAATGTCTGGCTGCGGAGAGCGTACTCATCCGATTCTTCGCGGGTGATGCCGTACTGCTCGGCCAATTTCTCGGCGGTTGGTCCCATGCCAAGATCGCAGTATGTATCCACGAGACCGTCCCAGAGAGTATCGTGCATCTTCCCCTGACCCAGCCCTAAACCGGATCGCAGCTTCCATATCGAGTGCGGGCAATTGCTCAGGCTCTCGGTGCCGCCCGTCAGGATATATTCAGCTTCTCCGAAATCGATCATGTACGCGCCGCACACGGTTGACTGCAGCGAACCGCCGCACAGCCTGTTCAGCATAAAGCCGCCCGCTTCGACTGGAAGTCCCGCCTTGAGTCCGACGTGACGTCCCATGTGATGCGCATCAAGGCTGCTGGTCGCGCGCGTGTTCCCCATGATTGTGTGACCGAATTTCTCCGGTGCAACACCGCTGCGCTCGATTGCGGCCTTCGCCGCAATGACGGCCAAATCGGTGGCGGTGAATTCGCTGAGGCTCCCTGTGAATTTCCCCCAGGGGGTTCTTGCTCCTGCGAGAATCATTACTGGTGGGTCGAGTGGAAATGACATTTAATGGCTCCTTTGTTTTCTATTTGTATCGCACACTAAAGTGTGCAGCACCCATTAATATTTTTACTAATCCATCAATCACCAAATTACCGTTTCACCCATCGCAAGTCAGATATATGTAACCCACGAATCCCGTTTCGCAGGTTTCCATCCTATTACTCACGTTCGTATTTCGGCTGCTCCTTACTCTTGGTTAAAATCTTCGTAGCCCCCTTGACGAAATCGGCGGTCATCAGGTTGTTAAGCGTTTCAGTTCCGGTGCCGGCAAGGACTGCCTTGAAATCCGGGAAGAAAACCCGATTCACTGTACGACGGGTGGATTCAACGGCGTAAGGAGCGTTGGCCACAACCTTCGACGCCCACTTGAGGGCATTGGGAAGCAGTTCATCCTTCGGGAATAATGCCTGTACGATTCCCATCGACAATGCTTCATCACCGTTTGCGAAACGTCCGGAAAAAAGGAGATCCCTTGCATTACCGGGACCAATGAGTTTGGCAAGCATCTCAGGTCCCATCCATCCGGCCATCACGCCGATGGTCGGCTCGGGGAAGCCGTACATCATCCCCCCCTCCTCCTTGCCGCCTGACGCGCCGTAGAGAAGGTCGCACAGCGTGTACATCTCCGCACCGCCGCCTAAGCAAAAACCGTGAATAAGGCCGATAATCGGTACGCGCAAATTAAAAAGTTTCCCGGAGACGATTCGCCCGTCGTTGATATGATGCTCCGCATCCTCAGACGACATATTGGAATAGCCGCCGTCCTTTTCGACAACCAGTTCATTGAGATCGGCCCCGAAAGATGCATGCTTCCCGGTGGAGTGCATTATCACCACGCGTATCGATGTGTCGGCATTGATCTCATCGAGACGTCCTGCAAGCGCCTTGAGCATCGGCGTGTTAAGTGCATTCCCGGCATCAGCCCGGTTCCAGGTGAGTATTGCTATGTGCCCATTTTCTTCGGATTTCTCAAGAAGTATAAGATCATCGGACATCAGCTTCTCCTCTATTGCGATTTCCAAATCCCCTGCACATAAAAAACTGCAGACTAAACAACCATACTTTCCGGGTGCCACGCCCACACGCGTCTTCGCGTTTGGGCGTGTATCAGCAGATGGCATCAACACACGCCCAAAGCCTAAGAAGGCTGTGGGCGTGGCACCCGAAGTAGTACTCTATATATACTGCCCGCCGTCAACAGAGATAACCTGGCCGGTGATGTGTCCCGCTACATCGGATGACAGGAAAACGACAAGGTCTGAGACATCCTCCGGCGTACCGAGCTTGTCCATCACCGTTTCGGCCTTGGCGGCATCGAGCCATTTTTGCTCAAGTTCCAATGCCATCGGGGTCAATATCATTCCAGGGGCAACGGCATTCACGGTAACCTGCGCCCGTCCAAGCTCACGCGCGACCGCCTTGGTAAGCCCGATGATTCCCGCCTTGGACGCGGAATAGTTCGACTGCCCGAATTTCCCGCGAAGGCCGTTGATGGAAGTGATGTTGATAATACGGCCCGATTTCTTCTCGCGGAAATGCGGCGCGACCGCGTGGATGTAGTTGAAGTAGCCCTTCAGGTTGATATCAAGTACCTGGTCCCACTGTTCCTCGCTCATTTTCCATACTGTGGCATCCCGGTTAATACCAGCGTTGCAGACAAGCACATCCACTCCGCCGAATTCCGCGATCACCTTGTCCACCATCTTCTGCGCGTCATCAAACGATGACACATCCGCCTGGATAGCTAAGCTCTTGCGTCCCATCTTCTGAATCTCTGCAACCACCGCGTTGGCTTCGTCGGCATGCTTGCGGTAATTAATGGCGACATTCGCCCCCGCCTTCGCGAGTCCAAGGGCCATGGATGTACCAATACCCAAGCTCCCGCCCGTAACAATGGCATTCTTTCCTTCCAAATTCATAACACACGCTCCTGTTTGATCTTACGTTTAATTGATCCTTTTCACTTTCATTAATGCGGGATGCGGATTACCGCGCGTCCCACGATCTTACCCTCGTCCAGGTCCTTGAATGCCTGTTCGACATCCTTCAGTTCGTAATACTTGTTGACCAACACATCGAAATTGATCTCGCCGCTCTCGATCAGCTTGACGACTTCGGGGAAGAGGCGCGTCGGGCATCCCCACGAACCGCCGATACGTTTCTGCAGGCCCATGAAATTCCCTGCTCGAAGCTGAACTTTATCGAGCGTGAAGCCGATAACCGACACTTCGCCGCCCTTTGCGATCGTATTGAAAGCCGCTTCGATGGTCACGCCGAGTCCCACGCAGTCAAGGGCGATACGTATCCCGTCACCCGACATCTTCTTGAGTGTCTTGTGGATCTTCTCCTCGTTCGCGCTGTTGATGCATTCGGCGCCAAGCTTCTTCGCCGCTTCGAGGCTTTCGTCGCGGACATCGATGGCATACAATTTCGACGCACCGAGTATCCCCGCGACATTCAATGCCGCCAAGCCAAGTCCACCCACGCCGAATACGGCGACCTGGTCACCGGGCTGAATATTCACCCGTTCCTTCAGTGCATAATAAACCGTCGCAACGGCATCCGCAGCGGTACATGCCTTGTCAAGTTCCACCGATGCGTCCATCTTGAATGCAACCGGCGCGGGAACCGCAACGTACTGAGCATATGCCCCGTCCCGTGTACCACCGAGCATTATCGACTTAACGCACAGGTTATCAAGTCCGGCCTTGCAGTAGCCGCACTCGCCGCAGCCATACACCGGCGGAAGCAGAACGCTGTCGCCCTCCTTAAGGCCGGTCACGCCATCCCCCATGGCCACGATTTTACCCGCAGCCTCGTGACCAAGGATAAGCGGGTATATGCGCATCTTCTCGGGAATCTGCGCTTCATAGTATGTGACATCAGTATGGCACAGGCCGTTCGCGGCAACTTCCACGAGTACCTCGCCCGGACCGGGTTTCGGCACATCAACCTCTTCAACGCTGAGTTCTTTCGGGCCTTTAAGCACCGCTGCTATCATTTTTTCCGGGATCATATGTATTCTCCTTTTCAACACTAAAACCTACTCCCCTTCCAACTTCACCACTCCGGGTGGCACGCCCATGGACGTCTTCGGCCTTGGGCGTGTCTTATCACTTCCAACCTCTCCCTCCGGGTACCACGGACAAGCGAGTCTTCGAGCTTGCCCGTGCTTCACACCGGACTCAACCTACTCCCCTTCCAACTTCGCCGCGCAGAAGCCGCAATAATCAAATTCAAGCGGTATACCTTCCACGCCGCACTTGGGACATTTATGGGCATACGGACCCCACAGTAATTCGGCATCCGCGCCTTCCGCCATCGCGCGCCTTATCGAATCGTAATCAACCGGACGCTTATGCGCGAATCCGACCATACCGAAGTATGACTCGATGCCGCCCATGTTGCGGGTTAATGCATCCTTCGCGAACCCCATGGTTGCTCCCCACACTATGTTGCCGAAGAAATTGAGCTTCTCGCGTGTCGAACGAATTGAGCCGGGGAACTGCTTGAGGGCATCTTTAGCCCACTGGGTCACAACATCATCTAATTCATCATACGGTACGACCTCGTTGACGAGTCCCCATTCCTTGCACTGCTGCGGCAGCATCGGTCGGTTGAACAGAAGGATTTCCTTCGCTCGGCGCATACCGACCACGAGGGGCAGATACTGCGTTGCTCCACCCGCTGCAATCGACCCGACGGTCGCGCCTACCTGCTTGATATAGCGCGTCGGGATTTTCTTCCCCTTCTTCTCCTTCCACTCCGTGTCGGCCATGATGGCGACGTCACAGCTCAGGTTCCATTCGTTGCCGCCGCCGACGACGATGCCGTTCAACGCGGCGATGGTAGTCTTCCCGCAGTTGCGAAGAGCATCGTGGGCGCGAACGAAATAATTCATCCAGCCCCACATATCCTGGGACTTGCCCTGGACAATGCTCTCGGCGTACTCCTTCACGTCACCGCCGGTGCAGAACGCGGTATCGCCTTCACCACGAAGTATGACCACGCCAACGCGGTCATCCACGGCGCAATCATCAAATGCCACGGTCATCTCCTTGAGACAAGCAAGGTTGTACGAATTGTAAACCTGCGGGCGGTTTATTGTGACCCGCGCAATACCATCGGCCTTTTCATACTTGATAAACTCGAATTCCACCTTGGCCGGATCCAACGGCTCGAACAGTGTCGGTGCCGGACGTTTCGGTTTGGGATATTCCATGTACTTTTTCTCGTCAGCCATTTATAACTCCTCCTGAAAATTGTTAGTTTTTATTTCACCTGGTTGTTGGTCAGGTAATATGGTATTCCATCCATCGCACGGGTGCCGTTCTTTATTTCCCTCGATACGACAAGCGAAACGAATACCCTGTTGATATTCATGTCGATGTCATCAAACTGCCGCGCGATCTCAACGATCTTGCCGTTCAAATATTCTATCTCCGTTGGACGTTCACCTTCCAGATCCCACCACATCGATGGATAGTGGTTACCGCCCTTATCAAGGTAATCCATGCAATCCTGCCAGCAGGTTTCTCCATAGTCGTAACCGAGCTTCGCGCCAAGCTCCAAGCCTTCCCTGAGGAGGTCGCCGGCATAGCCTCGGACGATCTGGCAAGTCATTGCCTCTTTCATCGTAAGCCCCAATACGCCGCACATCGGCATCAATGCCGCATTCAGAACAGTCTTCAGAAACGCTTTCTTCCTGATTTCATTCGAATCCACATATTCGGTGGTTAACCCTATTTCGGTCATCATCTCGCTCAGTTGTTTTACCCTTTCATCCTGCCGGTCGGTTATGGGGCCGATATAATTCGGCGGGTTGAACCAATTCACGCTTGTAACCCAGCTCGCGTCGCTCGCACCGGCATAGTTAATGACCATTCGCGCGACATTCTCGGGCGAGATGGACTTTGCGATGAAATCTTCCGGCCCTATACCGTTTTGCACGCTTATCACGAGGCAGCCCTTATCCGCCGCCTTTGCAACTTCGGGCATTATCGCTTCGAGGGAGTATGTCTTGGTGGCAATGAAGATGACATCAGGGGACTCGTCGATGAGATCACTGATCGTCGGAACGGTTTTAACTTTACGGGTGGTCAGTTTGTCGCCCCATTTCATTCGCAGGCCATGGTTGTCGATCTGAGTTAGACGATCCGGTATGTCTGTAACGACCAATTCCGCACCGGCATCGGCAAGATGAACGGCAAAGATGGTTCCCACTACCCCTAATCCTACACCACCTATTTTTATTGCCGCCGATGTCATAATGACCTCCAGAATATTGGCGATTACCGTCTATTTCTCCGTTTCCGCTTCAACCTCAATTTCAACAAACTGAATCGCCCCTGTCGAGCAGGCTGCCACGCATGCGGGAATTTCCCTGCCGTCACACTGGTCGCATCGAATAGCCTTGCCTGCATCCTCATCACGGACGATAGCCCGATGAGGGCAAACCATAACGCACATCCAACAGCCCACACATCGATCCTCATCGAACAGGACCCGTCCCGTGCCGGGTTCCCTCGACAACGCGGCCGCCATACATGCCGAAACACAAGGGGTGTCATCGCATAACCGGCAGACCGCCTGGAATTCGTAGCCTGAGAATCCATCACGCAATATCCGGATCGCCCCTCGTGACGGATCGGCGATCCCCTTGTGAGCAATTGCGCATGCCACGCTGCAAGCGCGGCATCCCGAGCATAAGTCGTGGTTGGTATAAATCCGCCACTTCGTCATCAGGCATCCCCCCCCGTTCCCCATGAGGAGGTCAATTCGGCAACCCGCTCATCGGACACCACGCCATCCTCATCCCAGCCATGCAAACTGTAGAATCGCTGGAGCATTCCAGAGAATTCATCACGGTCTATCCGATGCCCCTTGGCAAGTCCATGCGGCATGGGTTCCTCGAAGTAACGCCTCGGCAATGTATCATCCCGTCTGCGTATGCCCTCACGATTTATGAAGGCCCGTTCGAGGTCAACGACCCGACGTCCGATCTTCCTGATGTCATCCTCGCTGAAATCCGCTCCGAATGCCTCTTTCAACAGGGCCGAGAAATGTTCATATTTCAGAAGCTTGGGACTGTTGAACCCATGGCAGATGAATTTGCATATGCCGAGAGAATCGATCGCCGCGTATATATCTTCATGGGTCGCTACGACAACTTCTTTTGTCTTATATGAAGTCGGGTCGGGATCGACATCCTGGCCGTATATATTCCTCAACAATTCCGGCGGTAGATCGAGAACTTCAAGCGTTGGACGATTGCGCAAGTGGTCGGCGCCGCGTGACGCAACGGCAATCCCCAGCGCGAAAGCCTTTATATAGCGGCAATCATGCGGGTCGGATTGCGGCAGACCCTTGATGGCGATGAGATATTTTTTCTCAGGGTCGTTAAGCTTCGCAGCGGCGTGAGAACTCTCGGCTAATATATCACCGAATCCTTCACGCATGGAAATCGCATTAATAAGCCGCACGGTGAGTTCATAATCGCCGAATTTCAACGGTTCCCCGGTGATGGAATCGTCGATTATCCCTTTCTCATAAAGTTCGGTAGCCCACGACAGGATTCCACCGGTGGATGAGACATCGAGTCCCAACCGGTTGACGAGGTTATTCAGTTTTATTACTTCCGCCGTATCAGCGATGCCTAAATTGGCGCCTAACAAAACAATCGTCGTATATTCCGGACCTTCACCGGCGTAAATATTCCGATGCCTGCAGTGCACTACGCACGAATGGCACGAGATCATCTTCTCGACATGTCCGTGGATTACCTCAGCGTCGAGGGTATCTTCGAATGATGAATCCTGGCTGTTGCGCGTACGTATCGCCCCGAGGTAATTGCTGACCTCGTAAAGAAGCGGCGTACCGACACGTCCGAGCACCTTGACGATCTTCGAATCGCAGAGGTAATGCTTAAGCTGCTCGTTGAGGTCGAGGAATCCATCCGGATCAGCTATCTCGATCCCTCTCCCGCCGCCGGCGGCGACCACGGCCTTGAGGTTCTTGCTGCCCATCACCGCGC
>CBDVBS010000163.1:0-7950 GCA_965372275.1 uncultured bacterium
AACCCGTATCCTGCCGTCCTCGACCAGCTTCTCGCAGGTTCTCCTGCTCCCGATACCACATTCGGCAAGGTATTTGGCGATCTTGATTTTCTGTTTCTTTACCATTCAATTTTCCATGCATTTCTGGTTATTGCTCGTGCACGATCTTCCCGCGTGTCATCACTATATTTATATCACTTTTATGCGTTCCCCACACGATTTTTCCATATGCATCCCTGTAATCGGATACACCTTCCGGATCAGGCGTAGCGACAACTATATCGGCAGTTTTGCCAACTTCGATGGTGCCTATATCCTCGAATCCGGCGGCCTTCGCCGCAAGGGACGTGCACATCTCAAGTGCCGTTTTCGTCTCGATATCACCAACCCTTCGGCGTCTCGCTCGTTGGAACAGGATCAGCCTTCGCATCTCCTCGAACATATCGAACTCATCGCAGCTTGACTCCGAGTCGGTGCCGAGAAGCACATCGATTCCGGACTCCATCATCCCGGTTATCGGCGCGATACCGCATCCGAGCTTGGCATTGGATGTCGGACAGGTCACAACTTTCGCGCCGGTGCCGGTAATTATTTCGATCTCATCCGGTGTGATATCCACGCAATGGACGAGGAATAAATCAGGACCGAGCAGATCGTATTTCACGTAGTAATCAACCGGAGATGAGCATTTCAAATCCGGCTTTTTTGGGAAAAGGCGAAGTTTCTCCGCGAAGATGCCTTTCCGGTCTGCGAAGTACATTCGCTCGTCAACCGTCTCGGCTAAGTGTGTCATGAGAGGAAGGCCAAGTTCTCGTGCATGAGGAACCACTTTTTTCAGAATCGGTGTCGTCACGGTGTAGGGTGCATGGGGAGAAAAGCCTGCCTTGATATCATCAGTGGCTGTTTCAAGCATAGCTTCGATTGTTTGCTTACAGCGTTTAACTTCAGCATTTTGTGACAGGCTGTAAATCCCGAATCCCTCAAGGAAGAATATTCCTCTCATACTTTTTTGTAGAGCAATATTAAATACACCAGGATCTAAATGTGTGTCGAGAACCGTGGTAATACCAGCTTCGTAACTCCGTCGAATTCCGGTTTCAATGCCGCGCGTTTTATCCTCGGTGGATGCGTTCATTATCACCGGGACCAGGCGTTTATATATCCAATCGACAAGCGGCAGATCATCACCGATTCCACGATATCCGCTCCAGAAGAGATGCGTGTGCATATTCACGAATGCTGGAAATGCAATGCCGCCGGGGTATTCGCGCTTGTCCGCATCAATGGGAACTTGATCGACCGGGATAATATCGACGATTCGCTTTCCATCGACGAGCAACGCGTGAGCGTCGAGAGGTTCACCGGTCATGGTGATTATCGTATCAGGAATTATCCACATAATTATAAACCGCGTCACGCCGTCGTGGTGTGAAACCGGCATCCTCTATCAGATGTCTTAATCCGTCCTCGGTTGTTCGATTATGACATCCCGCCGATGCAACGACATTCTCTTCAATCATAACAGAGCCGATGTCATCACCGCCGAAATATAATGCAACTTGTCCGAGCTTGATACCCTGGGTAAGCCACGACGCCCCGATGTGTGGGATATTATCCAGGTAAAGCCGACTTATAGCGAGAGTACGCAAGTATTCCACACCCGTTGCCGGTTCGACGGAATCCTCCAGCACCGTGCCTCCGGGCTGGAATGTCCACGGTATGAATGCAACAAACCCGCCTGTCTCATCCTGCAATTCGCGAACGACCCGCATATGCTCAACCCGGTCGGCACGTGATTCGATATGACCGAACATCATGGTTGCCGTGGTTTTCAATCCAAGTCCGTGGGCGGTGCGCATCACATCGAGCCATTCACCGGATGTGCATTTCTTCGGTGACACCTTTGCACGAATATTATCTACCAGAATTTCCGCACCGCCGCCGGGCACCGAATCAAGCCCCGCTTTTTGTAGAGCCCTGAGTACATTTTCAATATCAGCGCCCTCTTTCATTGCTATATAAATAATCTCAGGTGGTGAAAGGGCGTGGATACGTATTTCCTGATACTTCCCCTTGATATGTCTGAGCATATCAGCAATATAATCTAACCCAAGTTCAGGATTGCATCCCCCCTGAAGTAATACACCGCTACCGCCTTTACGGATGGTTTCTTCTATCTTCGCATCGAGTTCATCGGTTGTAATGACATAGGCGTCTTCATCACCCGCATCACGGCTGAACGCGCAGAAGTCGCACCGTATTTCGCAGATATTCGTGTAATTGATATTCCTGTCAACGAGGTACGTTATTTCACCGGGATTGTTTATCCTCTCCCTGACCCGATACGCCGCCTGGCCGAGAACCTGCAGAGGCGCGTCGAACAATTGAAGGGCATCCTCATCACACAGACGAGTGGTTCCATCAACAACTTCCCGGAGTATGTTCAGGCTGATGCCGCTCAAATATATTCCTCCGCTAATCGCAGGAAACGCCCCAATCCGGCTTCCGCGTCTTCATCGACATCGTAGGCGATATGCCGCCGGAGATATAATTCAGCGGTCTCAGCCGGCACCGGCAATTCACTCACGGATGCAATGATTTCCCTTATCATCGATTTACCGATCTTCAGGGAATTGTGCAAAGGAATGGCAACTTCATCGGTGATGTGCTCTTTACGTCCGATCCATAAAGCATAGACGAATGGAAGCCCCGTCATATCGCGCCACGCTTCGCCTAAATCGATACGCTCATAATGTTCCGTCGATGCCTTCAGTGCCCGGTCACCGATAAGCACACATCCTTCACCGTCATTCAAATCATCCGGTGACGGCGTTCTTTCAGACGGTTCAACATATTCAGCCGAGATATTGAAATGTCCATTCATGATGATTTTGGCGAGCGTATTCCCGGTACGGCTTGCGTGATCGAGATATATTTGGTTGATATTTTCAATGCAACCCTTATGGAAAATGCAGACGCTTGCGACCGGGCCGTTTGAACATATGCCGATACCTGGGATGTATGAATACTCTTCTCCAAGAGCAAGCAGTGACGCGGATGAAGTCAACGCCACATCAAATTTTCCCGCATGAAGTCCATCGACCAACGTTGATGGGATATCCATGGTGATCTCGAACGGATGTGGTAGCAGACCCTTATATAGTGGATATACAAGGGGCAGTGCATTAAGGAAGCTGACGCATCCCAATTTTATTTTCCCACTCAATCTTCATCTCCCCGCCAGTAGATTTCATAGAGAGTGTCACGTTCAACCGGGACGAGACCGGCATCCCTTATAAGATGAATGATCTTCTTCTTCGCAAGGCCTATCGGTGTCGTGGCCCCGGCTGTATGCGTAATCCGTTCCTCAACCACCGTTCCATCAAGATCATCAGACCCGTAATGCAACGCGACCTGCGCGAGCTTCAACCCGAGCATTATCCAGAATGCCTTGATGTGCGGTATGTTATCAAGCATCAGGCGGCTTATCGCAATCGTGCGAAGGTCTTCCACTCCACCGGGGCCGGGAAGTTCGGCGAATCCGGTGTTCTCCGGATGGAACGGCAGCGGTATGAACGCTAAGAATCCGCCGGTCTCATCCTGTAGTTCCCTCAGCTTGATGAGATGATCGATCCGATGGCGGCGCTCTTCGATATGCCCGTACAGCATCGTGCAATTGGATCTGATCCCTTTCCCATGCGCTTTGCGATGAACATCGAGCCATTCGTCACCGGTTATCTTCCTGGGGCAAATCCTGTCGCGTATCTCCGGGTCGAATATTTCGGCACCGCCGCCGGGTAATGCTTCGAGTCCAGCTTCAATCAAACGATCGAGTCCATCATCGACACTGAGCCCTGCATTACGCGCGATGAACTCAACTTCCACCGCTGTATAGCACTGACGTCTTGTATCCGGATATGCTTCCCTCATCTTCGAGAGAAGCTCTATGTGATATTCGATATCGAGTTCGGGGTCACATCCACCCACAATATGAAACTCACGGTATCCCGGGCCGAACATCCCGATAATCTCATCAACAGGAATTCTTGTCCCCGTCTTGGAACCCATCTCCTGGAAATAAGCGCAGAATTTGCATCCGTTCACGCAGTAGTCGGAGTAGTTCACATGACGATTCACGCAGAAATAAATATCATCGCCGCAAATACGACGTTTCGCATGGTCGGCAAGCGCACCGAGCAGATGAAGCGGAGCTCGTTCATATAACATCAATCCTTCATCGAAGCTGAGCCGCTCATCATCCATGACCTTACGCGACGCCGCACCGATATCCGGGTCATTATCCAGGAAATATTCAAGCCCGATATTCTCAATTGCTCCCGGGATATTCCACCACCTCCACGGTGATTCCATCGGGCCCATTGATGAATGCGATTTTAGGTCCCGACGGCACTTCCTTGACGGGTTCTCTATATGAAATGCCGAGTTCCATCAAACGAGATTCTTCGGCGTAGATGTCATCCGTCTCAAAGCCGAGATGCGCGTAGCCGAATGCCGGTGGTACGCATCCGGGCTCCTCTTTACGACCGGCAATATGCATAAGCTCGATAATTCCGCTACCTGATTCATCCCCAAGGAAGCATAGAACAGTGCCAAGATGCGGGACATCGACACGTCGCACCTCGCTGAAGCCGAGATGTCCGAAGAACTCTATCGACTTGTCCAGATCGCTTACATAAAAAGACGTATGATTCAACTTTAACATCCAGTCAATCCTCCATCAGGCGGAAATAAAATATGGCTGATCGATCAAAAGGCATATCAAAAGCAGAATTGAGACAATCCCGTTAACCGTGAAGAACGCGTATCCCACCTTCGAGAAATCAGTCGGTTTCACCATGCCATGCTCAATTATCAACAGTAATGCAGTCATACAAAAACCTACCCAGAATGCAATGCCGAGTCCGAAGTATATTCCAAAAACCACAAGCAGCAATATTGTGCCTGCATGCATCAACCTTGCCGAGATAAGAGCGCCTGCCGGGCCGAGTTTGGCGGGTATGCTCCTCACACCTTCAGCACGGTCAAAATCGATATCCTGCAGTGCATAGATGATATCGAATCCTGCAACCCACAATATCACCGCTCCGCTGAGAATTATCGGGCCGATGTCGAACGTCCCGCGTACCGCGATCCACGCTCCAACGGGAGCAATTCCCAAAGCGAGTCCCAACCACATGTGCGTGGCTGTTGTGAAACGTTTGGAGTAGCTGTAGAAAAGCAGGACGAATAATGCAGGGAAGCTCAGGATGAAGCACATGAGGTTGAGAAACCATGCGCACCCGACAAACAGGATACTTGAGACAATGGTAAATAAGAGCATCTGACCCCGGTTGACTTTACCGGCAGGAATCGAACGCCCCTCGGTGCGCGGGTTCGCCTTATCGATCTCGGCATCGACATATCGGTTGAATGACATCGCCGCGCTTCTCGCGAAGAACATGCATCCGAGGATCAGAAGAAGTGTGTGCAAATTATAATTTCCGTCAAAAGCGAGATGCGCGCTTATAAGGGCGTAGGGCAGGGCGAAAACGGTATGGGCAAGTTTGATGTCCCCGAATATATTGGCTAAGGTCTTCATTCCCCGGACCACCTGACATTCAGATCGTGGGGAATTTCAAGATGGTCGAGTATCCTCGCGACGATTGTATCAACCACTTCCACAACCGTCTGAGGCCTGTGATAGAAGCCCGGGCATGCTGGAAGTATCACGGCCCCGGCACGGCTCAAGCGCAGCATATTCTCCAGATGAACGGCACTCAATGGCGTCTCACGGGGAACTAAGATGAGTTTGCGCCTTTCCTTCAACATAACACCTGCTGCACGGCATATGAGGTTGTCCCCGATTCCCGATGCAATCTTCCCGACGGTCGTCATCGAGCACGGGACGATCACCATCCCATCAACAACCACGCTTCCTGAAGAGATCGGGGCATTAAGTGCATCCGGTTTATGAGTATGGTATTTCGATGGCGGGATGTTCTCGAATAACCCGTAATCATGCAGTTCGATGGGGAGTATATCCTTCGCGGAATCGCTTATGATGATATCGAGATCGACATCCGCGTCGCTCAGTACTTCCAAAAGCTGCTTGGGATATAACATCCCGGAAGCTCCGGTTATTCCAATTATGATTCTCTTAGTCATACAACCCACCTTCGTTAATGTCCACTTCCTTACGGTCGTGGTTCGGAAAATCTTCCCCTCCGGGTGGCACTGACAAGCGAGTCTTCGAGTTTGTCAGTGTTTCTTACGTTTCAACACTGACAAGCAATTTACGTTCTTAGAAAGATTCAACCTCATCGTCCAGCTTGTCAGTGCCACCCGACACCTGTCCACAGGTATATTCTACACCTTCTCGAATAACACGATTTCGGCTATACCAAATGTCAACGATCTTTTTTCAATTACTTTAAACCCGTAAGTCTCTCCCAATTCGCTGAATTCATCGACCCGGTAAAAATGTGCCTTGCTCATGGTGAGGTAACTGTAAGCGAAACGTTTCCCGGAGATCAAGAATCCCAGCGACGGTAGAACATATTTCAGATAGAGCCGGACATACCACGGTTCCTTCTCAATAGCGAAAAACTCAATTACGAGAAAACGTCCGCTGGGTTTCAGGAGCCGCTTAACTTCTGAGAATCCACTATGCATATCTTCAAGATTCCTCGCGCCGAAGCATGTCATTATCAGATCGTAGGATGAATCAGGATCGTCCTGGGTCAATGCATTACCGTGTCTGAACTCGTATGTCCCATCCGTTTTTATATTTGATAGTTTCTTCGCGGCGAGATCGAGCATGGGTTGAGACAGATCTACGCCGATGGTATGCCCGTGGAAACCTTTTCGCTTCAGAACAACCGCCATCATATCGGCTGTACCGCATCCCATATCCATCACGCGGGCACCGGGAGCCGGATCGGCCATTCGCACACCATGTCGCCGCCAACTCATATCGAATCCCGCGCTGAGCAGACGGTTGACGATGTCATACCTCGGAGCGATGCGGCTGAACATTGCTTCTATCTTAGCGGGGTCTTTAGATTCAGGGGTTGGAATATCCATGGCCTTATGCATCAATACCCAACTCACCCCACATCTCATCAATTCGCTTTTTAACATCGGGGTCCATCGTGATGACATCCGGCCATTCTCGGGAATGTCCCTCTTCCGGCCATTTCTTCGTGGCGTCTATGCCGAGTTTCGCGCCGAAATTGGGGTGGGGGGATGCGTGGTCGAGCGCATCCAACGGGCCGCGTACGATTTCGAGGTCACGATCAGCGCTTATGTTATTACCCAATTTCCACAAGACTTCGGATATATCCTGCACGTCAACTTCTTCATCGAACACGGCGATCAGCTTGGTGAACATCATCTGCCCGAGACCCCACATTGCGTGCATGACCTTACGCGCCTGACCCGGATATGTCTTGCGAATACGCACGAAGCAGAGGTTGTGGAATACTCCCTCAATCGGCAGGTTGATGTCGAGTATCTCCGGCAGTAGAAGCTGGATAAGCGGTAGGAATATCCGCTCGGTGGCTTTGCCCATATAGCAATCTTCCATCGGCGGTTTGCCGACGATCGTGGCAGGATAGATGGCGTCCTTTCTTCGTGTGATGCATTGCAGATGGAATACGGGGTAGTCATCAGCAAGGCTGTAATAGCCGGTATGATCACCGAAAGGTCCCTCGATCCGTGACTCCGCGGGATCTACAAAGCCTTCAAGCACGAATTCGGCATCGGCGGGGACTTCAAGGTCAACCGTTTCGCACTTGACCATATCGACCCCTTTCCGCCTGAGGAATCCGGCGAACAGCATCTCATCAAGGCCGGGAGGAAGCGGCGCGGTTGCAGCATATGTTACGGCCGGATCACCGCCGAGCGACACGGCGACCTCCATGCGTTTGCCCATGTCTTTTTGTTCACGATAATGCCCGCTTCCGCCTTTAT
>CBDVBS010000164.1:0-7948 GCA_965372275.1 uncultured bacterium
ACGTGATACCAGATGAACCAGATGATGCCGAGCAGTATGATGCCTGCGATGATGTACTGGGCCTCGTGGAAATACTTGCCGTACTTATCTTCCCATCCTTCACCTAACTTATAGCCGAGGTAGGTCAGAAGCCAGTTCCACGGGACGGCCCCGATGAATGTGAAAACGCTGAAGCGCCAGAAGGGCATTTTGCCGATTCCCGCCGGGAGACTTATGAAAGTGCGTATGATTGGGAGCATCCTCGAAAAGAAGACCGTGGCTTCACCGTACTTGTTGAACCATTTCTCGGCGGTTTCCAGCGTATGCTCTGAGAGCAGGATGTAGCGTCCGTAGCGTTCGATGAACGGCCTGCCGCCTTTGAGCCCCACGTACCAGGCGATCCAGCTTCCGATCAGGTTGCCTATGGTCCCGGCAAATACGACCGACCAGAAGCTGAAGTGTCCCTGGAATGCAAGGGCACCAGCATAGGGCATCACGACTTCACTCGGGAGTGGGATGCAGGCCGATTCGAGTGCCATCGTAATGATGATACCCCAATATCCGGTTACGTCGAATATCCAGAGAGCGAAGTTGCTAAGTGCCTCAATAATTGTTTCTATCATATTGTCCTGGTCAGAATCCTTTTACCGGATATTTCGGGAAACGCATAATATATCAGCGGTTGAGTAAAAATGCAAAGCAATTGAGGATGAGTTGCCGGATATTGCGCCATGTCCGAAACCGTCAAGGTTTGGCCCGGCCCCGCCCATATCTTTCCTTCAGCTCAATCACTGCATTGTCGGACAGGAATATGCATTCACTGCGCCGTGCCACTCCGTTAGCCACATCGTTGGCGAATGCGGCACAGGAAGGCGCTCCACAAAGGTTGCAGTCTATCCCCGGGAGTTCTTTCATGAGTTTTTCGCGGGCCTTCATCCGTTTTATCTGCTGCCCAAGAGAAACCCCGAGGTTTTCTACCGTACGTGGTTTCAGCGGTTGTCTTATTGTGTAATCCCCTTTTGCATATCGCCGCTTGGCTTCCTTTTCTATGCTGTCTCCCTGTTCCTCGATGTTCATGATGATCTTCTGGATGCGGCTTCGGTTGACATACCTGTCGGCAACGGTCATCGGACCGCCGATGCATCCACCGGTACAGGCGTAGCACTCGAGGAGTTCCTGCCCTTTCAGTTTCCCTTTTTCTATGTCGTCGAAGATCCTGATGATGTTCTGGATCTTCGAGACTGATATATAGCGGTTTGGCTTCAGAGACTGGCATTGACCGCCGGTCATTGCCCAACTGAGATACATGGCGCTCTGGATGTTGGATTGGCTTCTTTTGTGGCCGACTGCGGATTTATCTGCTGCTCTCAGATTCGTGATGGCTTTCAGGAGCACGTTGTAAATATCGGATATACCGATGGCCAAATCGAGATAGCTCTCAACCCCCTCGGCGGGCTGCTTCACCGAGACGACCTTTGCCTGGCATGGGGCGATGTAGATTGCGGCTATCTCACTCTGGGCATATCCGGTTTTCCGGGAATAGAACTTCTTCATCTCTTTACCGGCTAATTCCCTCGGCGGCTCGATGGGTATGATCTGGTCAACCATGTCCGGGTAGGCGACCTGGACCAGCCTGACGACTACCGGGCAGGCTGATGCGATCAGCGGATAGGGTCCCCTGTAGGAGTCGAGGTAATCTCTTATCGCCATGTTGACGATTTCGGCTTCCATTGCCGGGTAATAGACAGCGTCGAATCCGATCTTCAGGAGGCCGTCGATGATGTCAGCGGGGGTGATATCTCCCGGGAATTGCCCGAATAATGAGGGAGACGGGATAGCGACTTTCAGCTTGAAATCCTTTGCGTCCTCGATGGTATCGGAGAATGCCTTGATTGCGCCCTCCGGGCAGGCGACAATGCATTCCCCGCAGTCAATGCACAGCAGGGGAGTGATCTTGGCGGAGCCGTCCCGCACGCGTATCGCCTGGGTGGGGCAGACCCGTAAGCAGGCGAGCTTGGCTTTACACCGTTGTTCATCTACTACAATTGTATGTAGAAACTCAGTCATTATTGTCGAAGTGAATGGCTATGTAGAGTGTCGTTCCCTTGCCGATAACGGATTCGAGATTGAACTCGTCCGAATTCCTCTTGATGTTGGGGAGGCCCATGCCGGCGCCGAATCCCATTTCGCGCATCTCATCGGTCGCGGTGGAATAACCTTCCTTCATTGCGAGTTCGATGTCCTCAATCCCCTTTCCCCTGTCGGTTACCGTGATGGATATCTTCTTCGGCGTAAGACAGAAGTCGAGTTTTCCATCATCGGCATGGATAACGACATTCATTTCCGCTTCGAATGTGGCGATGGCGACTTTGCGGATGATGTTGCTGTTGAGCCCGATACTCTTCAGCGCGCTCTTAATCTGGGTCGAGACTTCGCCTGCTTTATCGAAGTCTCCGCCCTTGATGATGAAAGTTTTCTTGTATAGCTCTTCCATATATCAGCAGATACCAGCGAGTCCGGCGGCGTGGAGAATTCCGCACACATCGAACATCCCCTTGTCGGTCGATAACACGGGTATCCGCATCTCCTCGGCAAGCCCCAACACTGTTTCGTTAGGCTTCTTACCTCTTATGTAAACGATTGCCGCCGCATCGGCAATATTGGCTGTACGCACCGACTGGACGTTCGTAAGCCCGGTGATGAGAATCGCCCATGGTTCACAGAAAGCGAGTACATCGCTCATCATATCCGACACCATGCACGATGAGATTTCGATCTCGTCTAATATCTCAGCGCCATACAGCACCTCACATCCCAGTATATCCTTCACCGTCGAAAGCTTCATTTTGCTTCAGTTCCTGCCTTATCGTGTACCCTTAATACTATTGTGATAAGTACTCGTGCATTGAACGCGCGGCTATGCGGCCGGCACCCATCGCGAGGATTACCGTGGCGGCGCCGGTGACGACATCACCGCCCGCCCAGACCTTGTCCATTGATGTTTTTCCGGTCTCTTCATCGGCTTCAATATTCCCTTTCCGGCCTATCTCCAGTTCCGGAGTCGATCGGGGAATGAGCGGGTTGGGGCTGTTACCGATAGCAACCACCGACGCATCGCATTCCATAAAGAACTCGGAGCCTTCGATGGGGATTGGACGGCGTCGTCCCGAATCATCCGGCGGGCCGAGTTCCATCTTCAGGCATTCCAGGCCCTTGAGCCAGCTATTCTTATCTCCGACATATTTTGTGGGCAGGTGAAGGAAGTCGAAGATGACGCCTTCTTCCTCGGCATTTTCAACTTCCTCAAGTCGCGCGGGAAGCTCTTTGCGCGAGCGCCTGTAAACGATATGCGATTCGTCGGCGCCCAACCGCAGGGCGGTGCGGGCGCAATCCATGGCGACATTCCCGCCGCCGGTGACGGTCACCTTGTGCGGCCGTTTAATGGGCGTATCCTGATCGGGGAAGAGGTAGCCCTTCATCAGGTTGACGCGGGTTAGATATTCGTTGGCTGAATAAACGCCGTTGAGATTCTCGTTGGGGATTTCCAAAAACCAGGGTAGTCCCGCGCCTGCACCGATGAACATGGCATCGTACTCTTTCAATATGCTCTTCACTGTTCTCGTTTTGCCGACAACAAAGTCGTAATAAACATGGACGCCTAACTGCTGGATGTAATCCATTTCCCGTCTTACGACGGCTTCCGGAAGCCGGAATTCGGGGATGCCGTAGATGAGCACGCCGCCCGGTTCGTGCAGCGCTTCGAAGATAGTTACATCATGTCCGAGCACCCGCAGGTCGGACGCGACTGTGAGCCCGGCGGGTCCGGCACCCACGATGGCGACCTTCTTGCCGGAACTTTTTGCCATCTCCGGGAATTCAATCTTGCCTTCGCTTGCTTCCCAGTCGGCGATGAAACGCTCGAGGCGTCCGACTGCGACCGGTTCCATCTTCTTGCCAAGGACGCACAGTTTCTCACACTGCTCCTCTTGCGGGCAGACGCGTCCGCATACCGCCGGCAGTGCGTTCTTTTCCTTCATTACCTTGATCCCGGCTTTGAAGTCGCCTTCGGCGATGCATTTGATGAACCCCGGGATGTCGATTTCCACCGGGCAGCCTTTCACGCACTGCGGCTTGGGACACTGGATGCAGCGTGCCGCTTCCTCCATTGCCAATTCAGGCGTGAAGCCGAGGGCGACTTCGTTGAAGTTACGCACCCGCTCTTCCGGGTTCTGCTTCGGCATCGGAAGCCGGTCGGGTCTTATCTTTTTCTTTTCTTTTTTTTCATCCGCCATGTTTAGTCACTTCCCTTTCCAGCGGTGGACGGGTGGGGTTTATCAATGTAAATGGAGGCGTGTGCCGCATCCGCTCTTACGCAGTGGCGAGACTTCCTCCTCGTAGTATGTCTTGCGCCTGTCGAGGAATTCATTCCAGTCAACGAGATGCCCGTCGAAATCGGGGCCGTCAACGCAGGCGAATTTGACAACTTTATCCACGGTCAGGCGGCAGACGCCGCACATACCGGTGCCATCGATCATGATAGGATTCATGCTGACGATTGTCCTCAGGGCAGACGGGCGCGTGGCATCCGATACGCGTTTGAGAAGGAACGTGCACCCGTTGACGATGACGCGGTCGGGCTTGATGTCATTCATCCTGAGGATATCGGGAATCATGCCGACGTGACCCTTGTATCCCCTGGTGCCGTCGCGCGTGATAACGAGCAGGCCGTCCGCGATTTCCTTGAACCTGTCCTCCCAGTAAAGCAGGTAACTTGAACGGGCTTCGATGAGGACATGCACCTTGTTGCCCGCTTTTTTCAGGGATTCCACGATCGGGTAGATGCTGCCGATTCCGTAGCATCCGCCGATGCACAACACGGTGCCGTAGTTGTCGACTTCGGTCGGTTCGCCCAACGGGCCGACATAGGTGGGCAGCGTGTCGCCCGGTTTCAGCAACGCCAACTTCGATGTCGATTCCCCGACCTCCATGAACATTGATGTAACGGTGCCTGCATCCCGGTCGCAATCAGCGACGGACAGGGGCATGCGCTCGCCCTTGTCGTTGGGACGTATGATCACAAACTGGCCGGGCTGCACGGACGAGGCAACGTTCGGTGCTTCCACGGTAAGTTCGTGGATATTCGGGACGATCATTTTGCGTTCGATGATTTTATACGTCATCTTTCATCACCTCCACCGGGTGAGGATTGAATTCGAGATTGTACAGTGGTTCGAGAGCTTTCCTCCCCGACAAACCGCCTTTCGAACAAGGTACGAACAGACCGATAAGGCCTTTCGGCATTTCATTATCGATACGCGCTGGAGCTTTAGCTGCGGCATCACCGGCTTTCACGGTGATCATGTTTCCTTCTTCAATGCTCAATTTCGCGGCATCGTCGGGGCTGATGAAGAATCCATCCTCCGGGTTGAGCAGTTGGAGTCCTTCGACCTTGGATGTTATATCCACCCCGCGATGGACATAACCTCCCGGCTTTTGAACGAGATAGAGTTTCGTTTTTCTGAGAGTCTTTGCTGTTCCTGTTTTGACGGGATCGGGAATTCCTTTTTTCGAAGGCAGTTTCCTGCTCTTACGATTCAGCTTTTTGCCCTTCGGGAATCCGCGAACGAATTCGCTGATCTCGACTCGAATATCGTTCGCGCTCTCGTATGCAAAGCCTTTATCACCAAGCTTCCTGGCAATCATCGAGAAGATGTGCCAGTCGGGGCGCGCGCGTCCATACTGCACGCTGTCGGGCAACTGTTCGATACGTGGAGCGGCTTGTACCCGGCCTTCCACGTTAGTAAGGGTTCCCGCCGATTCAAGGAAACTCGCCGCGGGCAGGAACAGATCGCATTCGAAATCGGGTTCGAATATATCCTGCACGATCAGGTAATCGCATTTCGGCCTTTCGAAGAAGGGTGCCGCTCCAACGAGGTAGAGTACCTTCGGCTGCTTTGTGCCATCGACTATATCATCAGCGGTGATCCCTTCATCGTCCGGCAGTTTAGTTCCCCATGCATCTTCGAGTTTCTTGACCGTGGTGGCGTCTTCATATCCCGCCGCCCCGGGAAGGATCTCCGGGAGGGCACCCATTTCAATTGCGCCTCTCGTGTTGGTGCCGTTGTAGAGCGGGATGATGTTGACGTCCTTCAATCTTGCCAGTGCCGTGACAGCTCTCACGAGATCGGTATTGGATGAATAACCGAAGACTGAGGGTCCGATGACAACAGTCAGGCCGGTTCCCGATTGTAAAATATCCGAGGCTTCCTCAAGGGCGGTTAAATCAACCTTAGCCGCCTTCGCGGCTACTTTGAGGCTGTCCCTTTTTCCCTTGATGCCCTTGACGATGCTGTTGAGGAGTTTGCCTTCCATCCCCGCTAAAGGCTGCAGCCAGACGTCGGCGTAACGAGCTAAATTCGATTCGACCGCATCTACGGTCACCAGTTTTGCGCCTTTTTGCATGGCTTTGCGGATCTCAACGCCCACTATTGAAAAATTGAAACGAGTGTCCAGTCCGATTGCTAAGATACGTGGTGCTTCACTTATTCCCTGTATCGAAACGGGCTTGCGGAAGAGCCGCGCCCATAATCCTATACCGCCGCCCAGTGAACGGCGGGCTGTTGAATCTATTGAATTGGTACCCATTACCGAGCGCGTGAATTTCTGTGCCGTGTAAAGTGATTCATTAGTGCAGTCCGGTGAGATAAGCATCGAGAATTCACCGGTTTTCAAACCTTTCATTTTGGAAGCTGCTTCGTCGATGGCTTCATCCCATGTGATTTCCTTCCACATGTTGCCGGATTTGATCATGGGCTTCCTGGCGCGATCGAAATGGTGTGAGACCTCGCCGATGCAGAAGCGTCCCTTCAGGCACGCCTGGCCATCGTTGACCTCCGGATCATGTACTGGAAGCGACTTGGAGAACCTGCCATCCTTGTGCCAGAATTCGTGCTGACACCCGATAGCGCAGTAGGGGCACGTGACCACAATCTTGTCGTCCGGCTTGCCGTCCCATTTACTCGCCTTCTCATTCAACGCGCCGGTGGGACATACCGAGACGCACGCGCCGCAGAATTCGCATCCCGCTTCCATGTGCGAACGTCCGAACGCCGGGCCAACAATCGCTTTCGAGCCGCGCCATGTGAATGCCAGCACCGATGTGCCGCGCATCTCCTGGCACATTCGCACGCATCGACCGCAGAGAATGCATATGTTGTAATCCCTGTCGTAGAAGGGGTCCTCGCGTTCAGCCTCGAAATGGCGGTACATCATTGGGTAATTGATGTCGGTGACACCGAGTTCCTCGGCAACATCCTGCAGTTCGCACTGACCGTCGTTGGGGCAGAAGCGGCATCCCGTGGTGACGCCCACCTTGCGGATGGTGCCCATGAACTGCTTGCACTCCTCCGATTCGTCGCAGATGATGCAGCTCGACGGATGTTCGCTGAGTAACAACTGCAGTATTTCGCGCCGCATTTCCTGGATTGCCACGGTGTCGGTAATGACTTTCATGCCGTCCGCGACGGTGGTGCTGCAGGCGAGCGGGTATCCGCGTATGCCGTCGATTTCCACGAGGCACATACGGCATCCGCCGTAGGGGGACAGGTCCTTGTGCGAACACAGCGTAGGGATGTAGACCCCGTTCAGCTCCGCTGCTCTCAGTACGGTGACCCCTTCAGGTGCGGTGACCTTTTGCCCGTTGATTTCTAAGTTGATGTTATTGTTGTCAGCCATTTTTCCTTCTTCGGTCAATGTGTTTTTTGCCCATAATTAAACGTTCGTTCAGTCGGATGCTATGACGATGGCGTCACCCGCAATGGCATCGAAACGGCATATCTCATAGCAGGCCCGGCACTTTATGCATTTGCTTTCATCGATATTATGCGGCTCCGACCTCGGCCCCGTGATCGCGCCTGTCGGGCACACTTTCACGCACTGCTGGCAGCCGGTGCATTTACCGGGAATGACG
>CBDVBS010000165.1:0-7930 GCA_965372275.1 uncultured bacterium
GAGGAGAGAACCATGCCCCCCATACTCAAATATATTGTGGTATGGAAGCTGGCTTGCATAAGGACCTGGAAATATTGTCCCCAGACCTGTGTCTATCGTCTTGGGCTCTTCCGGTTTTACGTAAAAATCATCAATCCTTCTATACCAGTCAGGACAAAATAATTGGTTTTCTTCAGCATCATAATTATACTTCAGGCATTCATAGTCATAATAATTTATGCTCGTATCTTCAAACGCGAATTTTATGCTTCCAATTTCCCAGTTTAGAGTTGTATCGGGATCAAAAAGGGTTGCAGCATCATAAAATATTTCTACATTTCCAACATCATAAACTATAGGAATGACTGGATCATATCCTGTAAATATAACGATTGCTTTAAGGGTATACTCTCCTGGAGGTAAATACATAGGGAACTTCTCGGCATAGTATTCTAACTCAGGGTCTTCTCCATACCCAGGATATTGAGGGCATAGGTCTTTGTGGTAAGGTTCACCAGGAGGTGTAGGTGGAACGATATCCTGGAAATACCATTGTCTTCCATCCCAGTAATAATCTATAGTTGCTGTTTGATAAGTACATCCAGATTCGCATTCCGGACTGAAGAATCTATTAAATATGGGATATATGTTCTCGAAATTCGTAAGACCTGCTTCGTCAGCATAATTTGGCGAGTAGACTGAACCAAACCCATTTGATTTGTGCATGTCTAACTGCTCTAAAGAAGGCTCAGATATATCTAATGAATAAACTGAGGTTGCGAATATCGGTGAGTAATCCTGCGGATAATCATCATCATCAAGACCATCAATAAGATTGTATATGTTCTTTAAAGCCGTCTCGTAATTCCTAACACCTATAGGGCTCTTATTGCAGTCACAGTTATTGTAGAAATCGTACTCGCAATCATCTGAGGACCAAGAATTGTTATAATCTATAAATAAATCACATGGAATTAGAAAATAAGACCACTTTCCATCATGATCAGGAGAATCATCACGAAAACCTAAAACCTCTGTGACATTAGCTTCATTTGAACCCCACCCTTCATTACTCTCACTCGGAGGAAAATATTGATCCACAAAAATAGTGATGCTTACGGGGCATGAAAATTCAACTTGGAAATGAATAATATTTGAGTTGTTGTATTCGGGAATGCCAATATGGGACCAGGATGGATTATGTAACTCAGCTGCGCCACCAGTCAGGGTGCTGGGGGGGGAAGATATTCTGAATTGTTCCCTAAGTAAAGGATCATTTCCAGCCCAGTAGAAATCTATTTGAGTAGCTCCTTGTCTATCAACCCCAATTAAATTCGTTGAGCGCCGCCAGTTACCATAGCCTGAGCCATATTCAGTTTTATCAATGCCATATCCATTACCAGTATCATCAAACCAATCCTCAATCCGAATATACATCTGCTTGTCATTCCTTGCACAATGCACGTATAGATCAGTAACATCAGCCCAACCCAATTCAAGTTCGTTATAGAATGATCCATCATGCCAGTATATCTCATCACACCATTCCTCAGGTGGGATATATTCCTCTTCATAATAATCAGGAAGATCCCAACGCATCCAGAAGGCAGCATTCATACCGTCATTATATTCAGGATGCTGAACATCATGAGGAAAGGTCTCCACAAAAAATGGCGGTTGCCAGATGGGTAAACCGTGCTTTGCACCTGAGCCTTCGATATCCCAAACAGAGCAAATTGCGTATAGCCTGCATGGCTGGCCACGCATCTCTACAAGCTGGTCGTAAAAATATTCGAGTGGAGCAAAAGAATGGAATTCTCCTTGCAGAGTGTCAGCATAATAGCTCATTTTTGCTTCGATATATTCTGCGGCCTCATCACCCCAAAGTAAAATCGGGTCAGTTTCAAATTCAGGGTTATGCTTGTCGATCGTATCTGAGAAAGAAACCGGGATTGTAAGTTTAACCACAGTTGGATCGCATTTTTTAAGAACCTCAACGGTCCCCATAAATTCAGCAGTATTGTCAAAAGTCAAGGTGTGACAACCAGATGAGCCAATACCGAAGAGAGAGCCTTCAAAGCTTTGGTCCTCCCATGTTAAGGATGAATCTTGGTAGAAATCCTCAATGTCCTCGTCGTATGGATCATCATTTTTTATCTTCCTGTAGGTCCAGGAACATCGGGATCCGGTCGGGCAGGGGTCCTCCGCAGGAATCCATTCATAACAGATGCGAATTGCATTGTTTTCACATTCTTCATATCGCCAATCAAACTGTCCACAAGTTACTTCCAAATCATTACAGTCACAATCGCTACCGCCTTCACCATCAGGGTCTTGCGGGGGTATCATAAAAGTAGTTACACCACGGGGCTCTTCATATGCGAAAAATACCGGTTCGAATTGATTATTAAGAGGGGTGAAACCTTCAATAGGATAAAGATCTGCGGTGTAACCACCGTTGAAAACAATGGATTCTTCAATCTGGTTTTCATCGCCATTTATTAACCAGTTATAGGGATTGGAAGCAGCAATTGTTTCAAGAGGTTTATCAAAGAAAAGCATATAATGCAGATCATCACCGGGCTGATCATTACCCAAAATAGCTGTAACCATGGGTGGATCTAAATCGATGCTGAAATCCCAAGTAACAACAAGCGGCGCTGCAACCTCAAACCAATTACCATTATAGATGTAAGTAAAGTTATGAGGCCCAGTAGTCATATTTGTCAAATCTATAGTGGTGGTAATATGACCATTAGATATAGAGTAAGGACACATAATTTCTTGCCCATCTAGAAAAATATCAAATAAGTCAACGTCATTGGGTCCAAAGCCATTTTGATCATGCAGCCAAGCATCAAAATTGAGTACAGTCTCATTCGTCCAAGGCCTCCCATACTCAAGCCCAAAGAAAAACGGGGAACCTCCCTTTTCAAAGAAAATATCAATGCCTCCCGTTGAAACTTCGCAGGTTCTTAGACTGGGGGTCTCGTTCGAACCGGGAAATGGTAGATTACCGGGTTCTGGTGAAGGTGATACAACATTCATGCTGCCCCCAGAACATCCGATGGACAGATAGAACAACCCTACCAGAACGCCAGTTAGTAAAATAATCCGTTGGAACTTCACATCAACCTCCCCTGAGTATCAAAGTTAAGGATTTTGAAATTTTACTTCATGGATTAACATTTGTCAATGCGATAAAGCGTTCAGAAGATTATTGATGATCGAGAAATTACCAAATTTTTCCTCAATTTCAGATAAATCCCTTTACATACGTTTTTATTAACGTTAAATTTTATGCCCTGCGTCTCTTGTGAAATATTTCCCCAGCGGGACGCATCGGAGGTTATGGTATGGAATATGAGAATCTCGTAGTCGAGAAGGACGGCAATGTTGCCATCGTCAAGATAAACCGTCCCAAGGTTATGAACGCACTTAATACATCGGTGCTCAACGAAATCCGGGACGTCTTCAACGAACTGGATGCTGATGAGGACGTTTATTGCTGCGTACTCACCGGCGAGGGCAAGGCATTCGTGGCGGGAGCGGATATTGCCGAGATGAAGGATATGTCGGGTGAACAGGCACGGGCGTTCTCGGAGAACGGGCAGGACGCGTTCCGAACTATCGAGCGTATCAGCAAGCCTGTGATCGCCGCGCTCAACGGTTTCGCCCTCGGGGGAGGACTGGAACTCGCCATGGCATGTGACTTCAGGTTGGCATCAGAGAAAGCCAGGCTCGGTCAGCCCGAAGTGTCCTTGGGTGTGATCCCCGGCTTCTGCGGAACGAGCCGCCTTCGACGGCTTGTTGGTGAAGGTAATGCCCGTCTGCTGCTCCTCACCGGCGAGATGGTCACCGCCCATGATGCACTCAGGATGGGCCTGGTTCAGGGCGTGTTCTCACCGGAAACCCTGATGGAAGAAGTTATGGAAAAAGCGAAGAGCATTGCTTCACGCGGACCGCAATCACTTCGCATGATGAAGAAGATCATGTCGGTCAATGCCGAACTCGGTCTTGAGGGATCAGCTGTGCTTGAGGCAATCGGATTCGGTGCCTGCTTTGCCACCGGTGAAACAGGGGAAGGTATGGCGGCATTCAGCGAGAAACGTCCGCCGGACTGGAAATCGGTCAAGGAGTAATATTGATAACGACACTGGTGTTTTGGGAATTTATTACCGAAACGATTGGCAATAGGATGCTGAAGTGGTTTCGGGAATAAATTACCAAAACACCGGGAATATGTAGTCAAAACAGCGAGTGCGCTTTTCAGATAGATCAGACTTCATTGCAGATATTTCGGAGGTGGTCAATGGATTTAGACACCAGGTTACAGGATGTAGCCGTTATCGGTGCCGGGGGAAAGATGGGGAGCGGCATCGCAACCCTTCTGCTCCAGGAAATGATGCGGCTGAAATTCATGCCGGAAAACAAGGATAATACGTATCATCTTTACCTGATCGATGTAAGCGAGGAGCTTCTCGATGGTCTGCAGGGTTACCTGCGTACCCAGCTCAGGAAGGTTGCCGAGAAGACTTGCGGGGTATTAAGGGAAGCCTATGCGGACGATCCGACCGTGGTTGAGAACTATGAAGTCATCGACAAGTATATCGATGATGCCATGGTCATGGTTCGCGCGGGGAATTTCCTCGAAATGGCGGCACCCGCCACGATGGTCTTCGAGGCTATCATTGAGAACGAGAAAATCAAGATCAAGGTCTTCAAGCAGTTGAAAAAAATCTGCGGACCCGACACCTATTTCTTCACCAACACTTCATCAATCCCGATTAAAACCCTCGATGAAGGCGCGGGACTCGACGGGCATATTATCGGCTATCATTTCTACAATCCGCCGGTTGTGCAGAAACTCGCCGAGCTTATTTCTTCGGATAAAACCAAGCCGGAGCTGATCGAGCTTTCGAAGGAAATCGCCAAGAGGCTCAGGAAGACGATCGTCCCATCGAACGATATAGCGGGATTCATCGGCAACGGTTACTTCATGCGCGACGGGCTTTATGCGATCGACGAGGTTATGCGCCTCAAGGACGAACTCGGATTCGCCGGCGCGTTGTATGCCCTTGATAAAGTCGGACGGGATTTCCTTGTCAGGCCGATGGGGATATTCCAGCTCATCGACTATGTCGGTATCGATGTATTCCAGCTTATCCTCAAGGTCATGAACGGCTATCTGCCCGAGGAGAAATTACACTCGGAGCTCATCGACAAGATGATGGAGCTTGGCGTGAAGGGCGGACAGAGGTCGGACGGAAGCCAGAAGGACGGGTTCCTCAAGTATGAGAAGAGCCGCCCCTCCGCTGTTTACGACCCCGACAAGAAGGCATACGTGCCGTTCGACAATACAGGTTGGACGAAGGATATCGAGGATATGCTCGGCCCAATCCCGGAGAATTACGTTCCGTGGAAAATGCTCCTGATGGACAGGGCCAGGGAAGAAAAACTGAAACCCTATTTCGAAACGCTCAAGAAGGCCGACACGAAGGGCGCGGAATTGGCCAGGTCATATCTCAAGGAATTCCGCGAGATCGGCAAGAAGCTCGTTGATATGGGAGTAGCGGGAGCACCCGGGGATGTTGACAATGTTCTCACGCTCGGATTTTATCACCTCTATGGGCCTTTCAGCCCCGTAACGGAATGATGGAGGATATGAATGAATAAGTTAAGAAAACCAGTATATGCTGTTGCCGGATTCAACACCGTCTCATTCGGATCGGGACGCAAGGAGTTCCACCCGAAGAAAGCGCGTCCCGGCCTTGAACATTACATACAGGAAGCCGGGGATGGCGTCATCGCCCAGATAAACGATGCCGCGAATATTGATGAGGGCGTCATCGGCAACTTCATGGCCGCGCGTTTCAACAAGCAGGGCAACCTGCCGGGATTCTTCCCGATGATAAACGACGCCATGAAATACAAGCCGTGTACCAGCACCGAGGGCGCATGCTGTTCGGGCGGACTGGCGGTATTCACCGGGATGAAAAGCATTTTGGCTGATGTATCCGATGTCGTTCTCGTGATGGGCGTCGAGGTACAGAATACGGTGAAGGCGATTTACGGCGCTGATATCCTTGGCGGCGCGGGACATTATGCGTCCCAGCGCAAGGAAGGTCACGCCTATTTCTTCCCCGCAAAGTTCTCCGACCGTGCCGGTGCATACCAGGAGAAATTCGGCCATGACGATGTGCGCAAAGGGATGGCCCAGTGGTATGCCAACGCTATCGAGAACGCGCGCAAGAATCCCAAGGCGCAGGAGTATCACAACTCGTCCCCCGACCCGTTCGCGGTTGGAATGTCCAAGCCGAATCCGAAGGCATTCTGTGATCACATCAATGTTTTTGACTGCTCGAAGGTTTCGGATGGAGCAACGGGATTCATATTCGCGTCCGAGGAAGGCCTCGCGAAGATCGGCGTCGATAAATCGAAGGCCGCGAAGGTCTATGGCTGGGGCCAGACGCAGAATGACGTCACCAAGGAACCCGATGACCTGACCAGGCTTGATACAACCGAGGCGGCAGTGAAGCAGGCATACGAGATGGCGGGTATCGGCCCGAAGGATATCGGCGTGCTTGAAGTGCACGACTGCTTTACCATCACCGGCCTGCTCATGATGGAAGCGACCGGCTTTGCCGAGTATGGGAAGGGATGGAAGTTCGTGCTTGACGGCAACACCAAGTCGGATGGCAAGATTCCCACTAACACAACCGGCGGGCTCGTCGGATATGGGCATCCCACCGGCGCGTCGGGAGTACGTGAGACAGTTGATATTCTGCATCAGCTTACCGGACAGGCCGGCGATTGCCAGGTTAAGATACCGAAGGATCGGCCATACGGTTTGATGATAAGCATGGGCGGCAACGACCGCACTGTGCATGCGCTCATACTTGGTCCGGCTGATTGATTGGTTGAATGGAAGACCACCCTTCTGAATTATTGTAGCCCGGCATTCTGATGCCGGGTAATAAATCATATTCCGCTATCGTATTTCACCACACAAGAATCTATTTCCCGGCATCAGAATGCCGGGTTACATGAAGTTCAGAATGAAGGGTTACATATTCCGGTGAGTTGTATCTCCGCGCGAAAACTATGCATGGCCGATTTTTGCTAATCCATCAAATGATGTAAAATGGAATGTGATCCCGATGAGTTCGGTCTACTTGCGGCAAAGAGGAACGTACTATTCATGGATGGATGGCAAGAACTTCTCAATATCCTGATCCTTCTCACGGCGGCGTTGCTGCTTGGGACGATTGCGGAGAAGCTGCGGCAGAGCGCAATAATCGGTTACCTTATAGCCGGGATGATCGTCGGGCCGAATGTGATGGGATGGGCGGGTGAGTTCTCGGATGCCCGGATCATTACAGAACTCGGGGCGGCGCTGCTCCTGTTCTCTATCGGGCTGCAGTTCTCCTTTCGAAGGCTTGTCAGGCTTGGCGGGACTATCGCCGCTGTCGGTGTCCTGCAACTTCTTCTGACCATGGCAGCCGGGATAGCGGTTGCCCTCTTGTTCGGATTGGGGCTCAAAGCCGCGGTGGTGATTGGTGCCGTGGTTTCTCTCTCAAGCACCGCGAGCGTATTCAGGCTGCTTAACGACTTCACGATGATGGACAGCCTTCACGGACGTGCTGTTACCGGCGTGCTTCTTCTTCAGGATGTGGCGGTGGTACCGTTGGTGTTGGTGATTACGGCAATGTCCGCCTCAGCGACGGCAGGGGCAATGCTGGTGGCGTTGGGGAGAACCGGATTGATATGCGTCGCGGCATTCATTGTTTTGTTTGCCGTCTTGAATTATCTCGTACCCCGGGTGCTCAACACCAGGACACTGACGAAAAACCGCGAACTGCCGATCCTGCTTGCGATTGTCGTGGCCTTCGGCTCGGCGCTCGGTGCTCACAGGGTCGGCATAAGCCCCGCGTTTGGCTCGTTCTTAGCA
>CBDVBS010000166.1:0-7898 GCA_965372275.1 uncultured bacterium
CCTTTTATTATCTTTATGGCACCCTTTTGCGAGTCTTCGAGCAAAGGGGTGGTTTTCGCAAATCATTTTCCTGTAAGGTAGCTGCTATCCTGAGCACTACCGGGAACACTATGGGGTGTCTCATATTATATCTGCGTTATCTTAAGTGCAGTTCGGGGAATAATTTGAATCACCTACAAACTTCGAAGACTCGTTTGTAGGCGGCACCCGGTTTTGTAGAGACTTTTGTACAACCACCCTTCTGAAGACAGAACGGTGCCACACGGAAAGAGAATACCGGAAGTGAAGATCATACGCACGGCTCGAACCCTCAGAACTGATGCCGGGATTTATATGCCCGCATCCCTCTTAAGCTGGTCGGCCTTGTCGGTTCTCTCCCAGCTCAGGTCCAAATCCGGTCGTCCGAAATGCCCATAGGATGCGGTTTGTTTATATACCGGATTCCTCAGTTCGAGATCCCGAATTATAGCGGCGGGACGCATGTCGAAGTTACTACGTATGATTTCAAGCAACTTCGTATCACTGATCTTGTTCGTCCCGAATGTTATGACGGCAATGCTGATCGGTTCGGCAACACCGATTGCGTAACTCAACTGGAGTTCGCACTGATCCGCGATACCTGACTTGACGATATTCTTAGCAATCCACCTGGCCCCATAAGACGCCGAGCGGTCAACTTTGGAAGGGTCCTTGCCGCTGAATGCGCCGCCGCCGTGACGGGCATAACCACCATATGTGTCAACGATGATCTTGCGGCCGGTTAAACCGGAATCCGCCTTGGGTCCGCCCTCGACGAATCGTCCCGAAGGGTTGACAAGAATTCGTGTTTTCTTGTGCATATATTTCTTGGGAATGACCGGCTTGATAACATGCTCTTCGATTGAACTTGCAAGCTCTTCCTGTCCCACCTTTGGTGAGTGCTGTGAACTGACGAGGATCGTGTGAATGTCAGCGGGTTTGCCGTCAACGTAACGCACTGTTACCTGGCTCTTGCCGTCCGGCCTCAAGCTGGTTACAAGGCCCTCGCGCCGTACCTGGGCAAGTCTTCTTGTTAGAGCATGGGCAAGGCTTATAGGCAGGGGCATCAATTCGGGGGTCTCGTTACAGGCATATCCGAACATCATACCCTGGTCGCCCGCACCCTGTTTCGCGATCTCATCTTCCGTTCCAACTCCCCTGATTTCCAGGGCTTCCTCGACCCCACCCTTGATATCCGGCGATTGCTCGTCGATTGTGACTATCACCCCGCACGTATCCCCGTCAAACCCGTATTTCGCCCTCGTGTAGCCGATTTCCTTGATAGTCTTCCTTGCAATCTTGGAGATATCTACATATGTTTTTGTGGTGATTTCACCCATAACAAGGACAAGGCCCGTCGTTACCGCACATTCGCAGGCCACCTTGGCATTTGGATCGTCCTTGATAATCTCATCCAATACCGCGTCCGAAATCTGGTCACAGACCTTATCGGGGTGACCCTCGGTCACTGATTCACTTGTGAAAAAGAATTCTTCAGCCTTCACTGCATTTTCCTCCGGTTTGTGAGCTCGAATTGGAATCGAACCTTATTGCCAATCCAACGAAATGAACGTTGAACGGGCTGCATATGATATCAAATATATATTTGCAATACCCAAATCAGCATAATATCATAATAAAGTGATTATAGCAATAAGCTTGAGGATTAATCGCTCAAAAAGAAATCGACAACTTCTAAAAGATCCAATGTGGCTTCGTTCAACTTGGCATCCGGTTTTCCAAGAGCGGTGTTACGATCTGTTACAGCCTGCTGGACCCGTCCATCAAGAAGGTTCACCATGGCCCTGAAGCCGATGAGGTCATCTTCGCTGATCGAATCGTGAATTGGCTGAGACAAATAGAAACCTCCCGCCCCGATGGCCAGGTCAAGGTTGCTGATGGTTTCAGGCAGCGAGTATGTCCCTTTCGCTGTCCTGCCAAAATAAGCGGCGGCGAGTGCTGTCCGCACATCGGCGTCGAATCCACCGCCAAGGGCGGATTTCAAATAATCGATGGCCTGATTTTCAATTCCCCCCCGTGCCATTGTCCAGCCTAATCCGTTGAGGGCTTCTTTATCGTTACCAAATGTTGTTAGATACTCATTGAAACGCGTTCCTGCAGTTTGCAGATCACCGGCACGGTATGCCCCCCAGCCTTTTGACAGGGCATTATCAGGGAGCGTGACATTACCGAGGTCCAGGCTTCCTGAACCGCTTGTGCTGAATGGAACCCGACGATACCTGAATCCGCTTGTGAAGTTCGTGAGTATAATATTACCCGCTTGTTGGCTCACCTGGGCGGCGAACTTCCCATCCTGACCGATAGATCCGATCGTTCCGGAATCCTGTATCGAATATTGACCGCTAATCAGCGGTGCACCAGCCTCGTTGACGATAGTGCCTGAAAGAATATTGCCACCGCCGCCACCCCCGCCACAGGAAATCATGCTCACGGTTATGCAAGTAAGAAGCAATGCCAGGGTTATACAATTGATGTTCTTCAAATCATTAACCTCGTTTTATGGTTTGTACGTGATAATCAAATCGGGATACACAATTCCGCTGTCCGATGCACTGATTTCTATTTCAACCGGGCCGAACGATTTACCCCAGGATATCGTTCCCAGGTAACCACCATGTTCAAGTGGGATCATTTCGAATTGAACAACCGGTGCCGAAACGGGATTTGCGCTAACGGATAAAGATCCGGGATCGATGTTTTTGAGTGTCCGGACATAGACATTCAATTTCTCCGGGAACAAGGGTGATGCAAACGCCCCGGCCTTCAGTGCGATGTTCCGTCCGACAGGCGAATCGGCCAGTGTATCGCGGCACTGGATGATACCGTAGCCGAGATAATCGTCCACGCCGTCACCATCGTTATCCGGACCGCCCATCGGAAGGGCGTTCTCCTGAATCCGTTTCCGAATACCGGATACCGATAAACCCGGTTCCTTCATCCTCAGCAGAGCTGCCAGGGCGGTTACCTGGGGTGCGGCGAATGATGTACCGTTGGCCCAGCCGTAATTTCGTCCCTTTATGATCGGGTTGATTATGTCACCTAAGTTGCCGGGCAATGTAGTGTAAACCCCCTCCCCGACGGCAACGAATTCACATTGCTCATCCCCGTAGTTCGAAAAATCAGCTTTCGCAAGCTGTTCGTTAAGCGCACCGACGCCAATCACCTGCTCGAAGGCTGCGGGGAAATTCAAACCCGAGGGGGCAAAATCCTTATCGCCGTACTCATTATTATTACCCGCACTCGCCACCAGGACTACACCGGCATCCCATGCATTCTGGATCGCCGCTTTCTCAACCGATGATGTTCCCGGACCGCCGAAGGACATATTTATTACCCTTGCACCAGCCGACACGGCATAATCAATGGCCGCGGCTTCCTCGAAGAGCGTTGTTGTCAATTCCTCTCCACCGAGTACTTTCACGATGAGCACCCGTACGCGCCAACATATCCCCGCTATGCCGACGCCATTGTCGGTTGACGCGGCGACAATTCCTGTTACCGCCGTACCATGACCATGTGGGTCGCTTAGATCGGCTGGGTTTTCACCGGGGATGAGATTCTTCCCGCCCACAATGTTTACCTGGAGATCGGGATGATCGATCTCGATACCGGTATCTATTATTGCTATTGTTACGCCCGCGTCACCATAAAAAAGGTCCCACCCATCTTCCGCGTCAATAGGCCCAAGATAGGTCTGCTTTACGTACTTGGGGTCATTCGGTACGATATGAGCGCGGCGGATATAATTCGGTGAAATATCAGCGGCATCGTCAACGCAAGCACGCCGGAATTTCCCATCGGCAACGGCTTCGCGTATCGGGTATTCGAGCCTCAGCATACTAAGCGGAGGATACGAGTTTATAATCCTCGCCCCGGTATAGCTGCCGTTTCTGACAGCATTTTCAAATGTCTCCTTATCGGGAATTATGACCACCGTTTCACCGGAAATCAGCCCTTCGTTTGAGACAACTGATCCGTCATCGAGGATTATGTCCTGCATCGCCCCGTAAGATGCCGCGGAAGTGAGCAGAAGGAGGAGGAGCAGTGGTAGTAAGTATTTAATTTGTTTCATAAACTAAACGCCACAAAAGGCAACCTGTATCATTTATATATCGTAACCATAAATAAGTAAAGCCCGGAATTAACTTCCGGGCTTGAAAGCTGTTTTGTTCAAATAGTTACTATTCCATGATCATATCCGTTCTCCAGATGAAGTCCTGGAGCACGTGATCTTTCTCGGTCCGCGGGTCGAGGACATTGCCCAGCGGAGTAATAAGGTCGATCCGGTCAAAATTCAGCAAAGCGAGGAAACCCCAGTTGAAGCCCCCGAAATGCTGCTGGCTGAAATCAAGGTACTGGTTCTGCTGGCTTCCGCCGAAACTTGATGCGTCCTTCATTGCAACAATCATGCCGCGATCGATGTCGAAGAAGATGGTACCAAACATGATAACGTCACCTTCGACGTGCGATTCCCGGCGCCTGCTGTAATTTTCGTCAACAAAGTCCATCTCAATATCAGTCAGGCCGATATAGCTTATTCTCGCGCACTTGAACCGGTAGTAAGTCTTGATATCCTCCAGCGTGTACGTAAGCATAATCTTGATCGGTTTGCCGATAAGCGGCGCATCCCAGTAGAATGGCGCTTTCCATGTGTCGCCGGTATGCAAAGTATAGTCCGGCAGCACCAGGAAGTGCGATACCTGGAATATCTGGCGCAAGCTGATTGAACGCGCCGGGTCGAAATATTCTTCCGCCTCCGCGAATGTCGGGTCGGTAATATCTCCGATCTGTTCAAGCCCCCTGATGTTCAGGACCCTTCCGGTAGATGAGAGGGTGTAACCAATATTATTCTCGAAGATCGGGGTGAAGTAGAAACTCTCGCGGTTCCCGGTGAAACCACCATCACCGCCAACATCACCCGGATCGAGGGCACCCTGCAACGGGCTGAATCCGCCCGCTGGTGAACCATAAGCATCCGGTGGTTCGTTTGGTACGAGATGCCCGCCCTCAAGTGAGAACGGTGGATCCGCGCTCCAGCCCGGGGCGAAACCGCCGCCTGAACCCCCGGGGTTTTCTCCTTCCATCGTGTTGGAGAAGTCGTAGGATTCATATATGGAAAATTCAATAGTTCCATCAACAACACCGTTACCGGAGCCGTTGATGATGTCATAATACGTAGTATTTATGACCCCACCTATGAAGTTCCTGTCTGCCCAGCGTGTTTCAAACCCAATCAGGAGGTTTACCATCCAGTAGTGGAATCGTTTCCCGGCTTGAGGATGGAAGCTCAAATCGGCATCGAATATTAGAGTTGCTCCCCCAGTCGCCTGGAAAAGCAACATAGGCAATAGGAGGCCTAATATAAAGACCATCACCATGACCTTTTTCATGTGCAAACACCTCATTCAGGTAATCAATACCAAAAGTTAATACTATATTATCGTACTATTATATTCAAGTATAATTAGCTTTTAAATCCGATTTCCCTTTATTTTTACAAACTCTCATCTTCAGGCTGGATTTTCACTGAAGGCAAATCTCCCCATAGGCCCTCAAGATTGTAATAACTCCTCAGCTCAGGGCGGAAAATGTGAACAACCACATCCCAGAAATCTACAAGCACCCATCCCGAATCCGGGTCTCCCTCGATTCCCCTGGCTTTTTTCAGTCTACGGGCATGTTGCATAATCGTATCAAGGAGCGCTTTTGCCTGGACTGCCGAGTCGGCACTGGTGATAACGTGATAATCCACAAACGGCGTGAAACCACGCATATCAAAAACCACGATTTCCCTGCCCATCTTTTCCTCTATTGCGTCAATCACTTTCTTGACCAATTCCGGAAGTTCGGACGGATCGATTGTTTCTGCTGTTATGGCTGTAACCTCCTGCCGCCATGCGGCCAAGCTTTTAGAATTTTCTACTTATCAAAAGGTTCAAATGAACTACAAATTATACATCTTCAAAATCAGGAATAACAGGGGTATCAGTCGGGATTTCATCCCCTGTCAACGGGACTTCATCATCAACCTTCTCAGGCAGTATTCCCTTCATCATCTTATCGAGCTCCGAATAATTCGGGGCAAGCATGGCAAGTTCATTGTAAAGAACATCACGGGCCACCGGCACCGAATGGAAATTAACGGCATCGTCAGCAATTTTTGTGAAGAAAAGGATAATCGCCGTCAAGTTGCGCAAATCCATCGATGGTTCCAGAACCACGCTGTCCTCTACTATTTGTGCAATATCATCGATTTTGCCTATCTGCCCAAATTTCCATCCCTTTTCCTTGAGGGCGGTGAGGAATTTCTGCTGACGTTCAATCCTGCCTAAGTCCCCCTTCCTGTCATGCCTGAACCTGACATAGTTAAGGGATTCCCGTCCATCGAGCACCTGCGACCCTTTACTTATATGGATATGCAGGTTGCCCCTTCGGTCGTCGTAATTCATATCCTTTTCAACGTCGATAGTGACACCGCCAAGTGTGTCGATTATATCCACGAAGCCCCCGTAATCGACCTTAACCACCTGGTCGATCTTAACCCCGATGAAGCCTTCAACAGCGCGTTTTACAAGGTCGGCCCCACCGTAAGAGTAGGCATGACAGATCTTGTCGAAATCCGGGTGGCGCTTGGGAATCCATATAACCATATCCCTGGGGATCGAGAGTATGTCTACCGTATCATTGCGGAAATCGAGATAAGCCCAGATTATCGTATCGCTCCGTCCCGGATCAAATTCGAGGTACTCATCCGTCCCGATGATGATAACCGATAGCTGATCGATACCGAGGATTTCATGAGTCGGTTTAGCATCGGGTACCGGCCCCGCAATAATATATTTCTTGAGAACGGGTTTCCCACCCCTGTCCAAATAGATATCGTATCCCGCTACGAGTCCGGTAAGTATGAAAGTCAGGATAATTCCAAACGCAATGCTGATACTCAGAAATATCGCGTCTCCCCGGTTTCTGATAATAATCTTCAGGCTTCTTCTCATTGATTCCCAGAATTTCATTTTTTCTACAACGTCCATCTAATCAATCCTAATCATCGTCATCTGAATTATCATCATCGTCGTCTTTTCTTTTAGCCCTGTTCAGGCAGGCATGATTGTAAGCCCTCACGGATCTTTCATCCAGGTACAAGCTCCGTTCGAGGACATAAATCATAGTCCTTCGTAATACCTGGTAGTAAGCTTCGTCAAGGTCACGCAGGGCAAGTTCCCGAAGCGTTTCCACTTCTTCGAAATCCCTGCTTTCTTCAAGACTATCGGCAACGTAAATAATGACATCAAGCAGGGACATATGCGAATCAGCGGTCGCATGTTTACCAATTGCCGACAGAACCTGAGCATCGGTGATGCCGAATTCCTCCCGCACCATTGCCGCTCCGACATTCTGGTGAAGCGTCTTCGCGTTCAATACCTGGCCTGGGCCAAGTGGAATTCCGCGCGATGCGGCATACCTGAACATCTCCTCGATCTCCATGTCCTTTGCGATATCGTGGAGCAGTGCGGCCGCAATAACGCGGTTGCGCTTAATATTTTTTCCTTCGGCGAGTTGCAGGGCAAAATCCCTTACATTCAGGCTGTGCTTATATCTCTCAGCATCGAGAGTATCCTCTAATACTTCGAGTACGTTATCTTCATCAAATTCATCAATATCTCTATGTTTCGACATTCGTTACCTGTTATTCTACCGATAAAGTTCGTATTTCATTATATATCGCTCAACCAAGGGATCAAGGAATCCCGTTATATCCGATTTCTCATTGAGCCTGCGTTTAATCTCCGTTGACGATTGAATCATGTTGATCCCCTCAATAATTTTCAGGTCCTCACGCAGTTCCTTTGGGATCC
>CBDVBS010000167.1:0-7831 GCA_965372275.1 uncultured bacterium
GAGAGATGACAATCTATAAATGGATGTGTATCTTTCCATGTCCTGGTGCCACGGATAAGCAAGTCTTCGAAGCTTACCCGTGTTTTCTAAGGCACCGCTGTCCTCGAAGACTCGGATAGCGGTGGCACACGGAAGGGTTTGTTGTCATTACCTGTAATAGAGATGATACAATTAACATTATCAGGAGCCGTTCAGGCGAAACGGAGGCGGACCATGAACAGAATTACACAATTCTTATTGATACTCATCATCGTAACGTTGATATTGTATCCGGGGTGTTCCGGGAACAACGGTGAGCCAATAATAGCTGATGGTGAGAACCGGCAGGATGCATCAGGGAACGTGGTCGAATCCAACCGTGTGCTGTGGGGTGCGTGGACAATTCATTTCAACCCGGATGCATTAACCGCCGAGGTTGAACCAATCAGGAATATCCAGGCGCATTTCAATATCACCAATATGGTCATCCCACCCGCATGTGATGACTGCCTCGGTCTCGCGGTGAATTCATTCGACACGCTGACGAGAATAATGGATGTCGATGTCACCCTCACAAATCAGTTCCCGGTTACGGGGCGTGATGTGCGGGGCATATTGATGACAACCGATTACGAACACATGCTCCTGAATCCGGATGACTGGACCGACTTGTGGGAACAACCGGGTGGGATGGATATCAATCCGTTCAAGGCGTTCGCCAAGGATGTCGAGAACCGCATCTTCGCCGCCGGTGCTGACAATACAGAGAAGTTCCTCATCGAAATTCCGAAGCCTCCGCAATACTGGGCTATCAGTTTCGCCGTGGATGCATCGTGGCCGGGCAGTTGCAAAGAGCCTTACATGATTGATGGTTTTCAGCAGGAGGTTATCGGATCCGGCACCGGCGCTTCCGGGAATATCCAGGTGAATGTGTACGACTGGCAGGATGATGTCAGCGAAGTCGCGTTAGCGGCAGAGGAGATTACAGGGGAGGCATTAACCCAGCTTGCAAACATAGATGGGAACACGTGGGGCGTTGAGGTTACGAATATTGAGGGTGCCGCCCCGGGTGATTATTCAGCTCGGATCATCGCGAAGTCATCCAACTCCGGCGAACTTGAACTCTATGATTTTGTAAACGTAACGATCAGCGGTGTCCCTGACAATCCTGTGGAAGTAACTCCGGGCTGGTTGAATTTCGCGCCGTACGATGTTTGCATCGAAGGGAATTATGCTTATGTAGCGGGTGATGCAACGGGGTTTCACATTTTTGATATCTCCCAGAAGAACAACCCGAAGTGGGTGAATTCGGTGGAGATTGCCGGACGGTCGATCTTCGTGGAAGTCCATGATGGATATGCATACCTTGGTTCAGGCGGTCTACATATCATCGATGTTGATCCTCCCGAAACTGCTTCGGTCGTGCAATCGTTAGGCGCATATAGCTCTCCCTACGGGATAGAGTTCCGTGACGGGTATGCATTTGCCGCGATGGGATCATTCGGTTTTGTGATATTCGATATCGATCCACCCGAATTGATAGAAGAAGTGCATACCGTCGCAACACCGGTAAACGCTTTAAGTGTGGCTCTGGAAGGTGACTATGCGTTTGTCGGGAACCTCGAAACCGGCGTGCAGGTTATAGATATTTCAACAATCGAAACGGCATTCATTGAAAAAACGATCGACACTGACGGCACGGTCTATCGCGTTGCCGCATCGGACGGTTATCTGTACGTTGCGGACGGCGATATGGGTATGCAGGTGATCGACATCGATCCGATAACAACGGCATCAGTCGTGCATAATGTATCCACCCCGTTCTGGTCGAAAGAAGTAAAGGTGGAAGGTGATTATGCTTATCTCCTTAACGGTGATATGCAGGTAATAGATATCAGCGCTCCAGAGTCGGCGTATATCGTGAATGACATGGACACCCCCGGTCAGTGCCAGGGTGTGGGTCTCAGCGGCGGTTACGCCTGCCTGGTTGACAGGTACAAGGCATTGATCATGGTTGATATAAATCCAGCGGAGACGGCATTCATGATCACATCGGTTGAAACCCCCGGCTCGGCACGGGATTCCGCCATCCATGACGGATATGCATATGTCGCGGATTCCTCGGCCGGTGTAAGGATAATTGATATCGACCCGCCCGAATCGGCGTATGTCTTCAACACTGTCCCATCCACAAATACTTCTGTAGGCGCTGCAGTGGAGGGGGATTATTTATTCATCGCCGACTGGTATGGCGGTCTGCGCGTGGCCGATATCAACCCGCCTGAATGGGCTGAAGTCGTGAAAACAGTTGACCTTATTTCAGCAGGAAAAGAAGTTGCCGTAGCGGACGGCTTGGTGTATGTCTGTGACGGTGCAAACGGACTGCATATTATTGATCCCACCGGTGTCGGGAGTATTATCAACACAATCCCTACCGACGGTGACGCATTGGAAGTTGCCGTTTCAAATGGTTATGCATATGTCGCCGCTGATGATGTGGGATTGGACGTGATAGACATCGATCCTCCCGAATCCGCGTATAAAGTAACCACCGTGACAACCACCGGGCGCGCGTGGGGCGTGGCTGTTGAGGGAGATTATGCGTATGTCGCGGATTTTGACGGCGGCCTGCAGATCATTGATATCAGCACTCCCGCTTCGGCGTCGATCTACAACACCGTTGATACGATAAACAATTCTTCAGGCATCGATGTCTCTGGGGGTTACGCGTATGTGACCCTTCAAAACAGCGGCTTCAAAGTGTTCGACGTCGATCCGCCGGATTCGGCATATGAAATCGCCGCCGTACCGATGCCGGGTGATTCAAAGACAGTTACCGTAGCGGGAAGTTATGCATATTTCAGTAATTCATATGGCGGTTTCAGGATTTTCCAATTATGGTAGTCTTACCATTAACAAATAGCGGATGGTGAATATTATGCCGGTGATTAAAGTAACAGGTTTGAATGTCCTTGCGATATACGTTGCCGATTTAGAAAAGGCGAAGGAATTCTATCGGGATATCCTCGGGTTCGAAGAGAGCGGCGCGATGGACCCGGGATTCTGCTTAGTTTCGGGCGATCTCACAATCTATCTCGAACCGGGACGCGAGGAGTGTAACAAGCCTCCATATCAGTATGCCGAAATCTGCCCGTGTTTCGCTACAGAGGGATTGAAGGGGGCATATGACAAGCTGTGCGACGCGGGAGTGAAGATCGTGGCGGAATATGAGGAGGTCTCGCCTGAATTCGCGACGTTCCGTATCGCCGATCCCGCCGGCAACAAGATCGAATTCGCCGGCGCGCCTTAGCACCTGATGCAGATGGGAGCCAACATCCTTCACTGTGTGGGGCAGACTTTCCAGTCTGCCGTTAAAACTCAGGTTCCAGAGGCAGGAATGGCAGACTGGAAAGTCTGCCCCACGCGCATAGCTCTAAGTTGTAGCCCGGCATTCTGATGCCGGGGAAAAAACCATTTTTTCAACCCGTAGTGGCATCTAAATGTCATAGAGGAAAGAGACAGAACTAATACCTTAAGGATGGTGAGAAGTATGTTCAGGATTTTGGGAGTTTTGCTCTGCGTGGTATTCATGACCTGTCTCGCGAGTTGCTCATCTGATAGTGGAGATATAAATCCGGCGGTACCGTCAGGGAAAATCGGTACGGCACAAGACAACACCCATCAACTCTGGGGATTATGGCAATTCACCGCCAACCCGGACGCAGCGACATTGGATGTCGCACCGATGCGTAATGGTTCAATGCACCTCAACGCGCTTCTATTCCTGGAGCCACCTGCGCTGGTTTACCTTACGCTGGAGAGCGTCCAGTTCAACGGCAACATCATTGAAGCCGACATCGGGCTCCAGCATCCGTTCCTCGGGTTGACCGAGT
Organism: uncultured bacterium; assembly: GCA_965372275.1. GTDB lineage: Bacteria > JAJVIF01 > JAJVIF01 > JAPKYR01 > CAZSPL01 > CBDVBS01. The sequence goes on from CBDVBS010000167.1 coordinate 3,873, forward strand.
TCACGGGATTCGACGTATGCGGTTCGCTGATCACCGGGGGTTCCATAACGGGATTCACCGATGCCGATCTCATAATGGCCGGTGACGGCGACACGAGGCTCTTGAACGCCGACGGATACACGCGCTGGTGGAACCCATCAGAATTTCCTGTCAACACGGGCACCATACTCGCCTACAACGACGGACTGCTCGGCACGCCCGATTCATTAGCCGACTACAATTCAACATTGAACGGCTACAAGTATTTCGCCGACGGCCTTGGCCCGGATGATGAACTTGAAGCGGTTACGTCCGCGGATCGCGGCTTGTTCTCAGCCGGTCAGAAGAATGTACGTCACTACACCATTGAGATGGGGTCGGGTGGACTCGTTTTCAATTACGCGGTGGACGCCAACTGGGTGTTTCCCACGGGTGACCATCCCTACGAGGCACCGGATGATTTTCCTCCAGGCGCGAATCGTCCCGAAGCATGGAGAATCAATGTTACGGAAATCGAGAATACTCTCGGATACAATGGCGAATTTGGCGGCGGGCATCTGCTGATGGAAGTGGATGTGTATGACTGGTTCGATGCTGATCTGAATACCGTCAGCGTCGAAAGCTTGAGTGGTATCACCCTTGTTACCTCCGGCACGCCGGTTTCCACGGGTGACGGCTACGCGACCTACGAACTCGATTTACCCGGTGACGATTTAACCCAGGATGGTTACATCGACCTGCTGATAACTGTCGCATCTGATGTTACGGGGTATCAAGGACTACTTCCCGGCAAGACAGTATCGGCATATTTTATTCACGAGACCTTCGTAGCCGATGTATTGCCCGGTGATTGCCCGGCGGGGGTTCACAGCGAATTCTTCGGCGAGGGGGAATTCATGCCGAGTGGCAATTACAACATTCCTCCACATGACGCGGCAATCCTGACATCCGGTCCTTACGCGAAGGAATTCCTGATGTGTGGCAACGGCTTCGCTGGGAGCGGAGTATCCGGCTTCGACATCAGCACCCTGGGCCCGAGTGAGCCACATGGCTTCATAGGTTTGATCGGAGTGGGTGCGCCTTCATCGATGGATGTTTCCGTGAACTACGAAAATATTTTCATCGTGATGCCCTACCCCGTGGACAATTCTGATGAAATCGATGTTTACAGGACTGACGGCACGCTGGTTCAGACAATCACCTCCCCCCATGGCGGCGCGGTGGTCGCTCTTGATGTCACGCCTACCGAGGAGTTATGGTTCATCGAGCTGGTCGGGAATACACACTACCTGCATCATGCTACGGCCATTGCCGAGTGGTCATGGAATATCGTGGCTGCCGATTCCCAGACTATACTGACCGATTTACCGACCATCCCCCGTGTTTTTGACCTTATCTACGAACCCATCACTGAGAGGATATTCGTCTATCATGCGTATTTGAACGGTTCGATCACGGCGTACGATGCTTCCGGGACAGGTCCTCCACCGAAATTGACATCCATCTCAAAAACCCAGGTATGGTCGGCTGAAGGACCGCTCAATTATATTTCGGAGCCTGCTTATAATACCAGCGCGGATATCGAACTGGACCTGGTGGATGTCACATTGACCGATTGCCGGATAATAATTTTCGCCAACTTCACTACCGGCGGGACATCGGTCAAGAAGTTCGATGCCGATTTGAACCTGCTTGATACGGCCGCGTTGTCAGGCGGCCCGTATTCGACTTTTGCCATCGCGGTTGAACCGGCATTGAACATGAGGCGTTTGGTGTTCCTGCCGCTTACCGACTTCGACGATGATTACTATCTGTATGACTCACCGACGGATTGGTAAGAGAAATTCTGGATGATTGAATATATGTAACCCACGAAATGGGATTCGTGGGTTACTTTTTAATTGTTGCTTTTGTAGAACAGACACATCCTTCGCAACTTGCACTTATCGCACTCGGGGTTGCGCGGGTGGCAGATTTCACGTCCGAAGATGATGATGTCGATGTGGAATTTGAAACGGTCTTCCGGGTCGGTGTGCTCCATATATGTTTCGGTGGCCTTGTCCGCGTTATCCTTCTGGCCGATGATTCCCAACCGTTGACTGACGCGTAGTATATGAGTATCGACAGGGAACGCCGGTTTGCCGCAGGAGAAGAGCATCACGCAACTCGCTGTTTTCATCCCGACACCCTTGAAATGCAGGAGATATTCGAGGCCCTTTTCCATCGGCATCCTGCGTATGTGACCCAGGTCATACTTCCCGCGATCGGCATATATCTCTCTCAGTATCGCCTGAATTCTTGGGCCTTTCTGGTCGGCGAGTCCGCCGTGACGTATCGCCGCTATGACATCCTTCTCCTTGGCTTTCGCAACTTTATCCCACGTGGGGAAATTCTTCTTGAGTGTTTCGAACGCGGCGGTGGAATTCACATCGGATGTGTTCTGGGAAAGAATTGTGAGAACGAGTTCGTCGAGCACGGGAAGTTTATTGCGTTGGCGACGTTTCGGATAGAGCTCATACATGAATTCCCTTAGGCGTTTGATCCGGTTGGCGATTGTACGTGATGAAGTCATAGGTAGATATTATAAACGCACACTGAAGTGTGCGGCACCCATATTTGGTCATGAATCTGTTTGGAAAGATTATCCGAACTGCGGGCGTAAGGGAGCGGACAGAGTGAGTAATCATCGTGTGCCACCGCTACTCAGCGTCTTCGCTGATAGCGGTGCATTAATGAAAACACGGGTAAGCTCCTAAGAAGTCGCTTATCCGTGGCACCAGAAAAAGACACTGACAAGCTTCTAAGCCTGGTTGGGGTTTTAGTATGTGATTGACGCTTGTCAGTGCCACCCGGAATCACCTTTTCCCATCCGGGTGGCACCCTTCTGTCTTCAGAAGGGTGGTTGTACAAAAACATCAACGTTTGACTGGTTAAAAATGTGAGTGAGAAGGCACGGGTAAGCTCCTAAGAAGTCGCTTATCCGTGGCACCAGGAAAAGACACTGACAAGCTTCGAAGCCTGACTGGGGTTTTAGTATGTGATTGACGCTTGTCAGTGCCACCCGGAATCACCTTTCCCCATCCGGGTGGCACCCTTCTGTCTTTAGAAGGGTGGTCCTATTATCTTCACAATACCTCACTATACAAAGACCACCCTTTTGTCGAAGACTCCAAAAGGGTGCCACCCGGAATTCCCAGGTGGTCGTGGTTCGGATAATCTGCTCATCCATGTAACCCACGAATCCCATTTCGTGGGTTACCATCCAATTGCTTTACAGGGAACGTTTGCGGAAACTCAGCACCGCCGCCGCGGTTACAACAGCGAAATATATCCCGGCTGAGAATATCCATTTGAAGACCGGCCCGGCCCCGAGGAACTCCGTCCCATTTGGGTCGAGTATGGACGTGCTCAACACCCACGACAGGTCGGGCATCATCACATACGCCGCTTTCGTCGCCTGGCTCAACATCGGCATCGCGGAGAATTCATCGAAGGCCATATCGAGAATTTTTTCGCTCGCGTGTCCGGTGATGAAAAGCGCCAGCCCGATGAATCCCGCCGCGGCTTCGGGCAGCCACAGGCTCAGGTATGTTATCAACGAAATGAGGATGGCATACTTGATCGGCATAAGCGCCATCGCGTGCAGGATGTTGGGTATGTTGTTCAATGACGCATCCGTGTACGGAAGCGAGAACAGCAGCGCGACCACCGCCATGGCTTCGAAGCATATGACGACAATCAGCCACCCGCCGAGTATTTTCCCGAGGATATACTCCCCCCTCCCGATCGGTTTTGGCAGTATTGTCAGCACCACCCCCCTGTTTATTTCACCGGTTACGAGGAATATCCCAAGGGCGAAACATATCAGGGCAACGAAGAACTCCCCGAAGAGGAACGCCGCCACCTGCACCTGGAGGCGCAGGGTGTCTTTTTGAATCTCCTCGTCGGCGAACGCCCTTGCTTGCGGGCGCGTACTGACC
>CBDVBS010000168.1:0-7783 GCA_965372275.1 uncultured bacterium
TCGGCACGGTGATCGCATACGAGATTCAGTGCCGGTTATGCGATGTCGCATCGTTACGCGCAAAGGGATGGGATCATGTAACCTATGGACCATTCTCAGCCGCTGCCGGTGCGGGTAAGATAATCGGTCTCAGCGAGGAGCAGTTGGTTCACGCCCTTGGATTGGCAGGCGTATGCAACAACGCCATGCGCCAGACACGGGTTGGCGAGATATCCATGTGGAAAGCATGCGCGTTCGCCAATTCATCGCGTGGCGCACTATTGGCCGTACAGCTTGCAGAGGAGGGCTTCACCGGGCCGAGGGAGATATTCGAGGGCAAGATGGGCTTCATCAACGAAGTTTCAGGGCCGATGAAGGATATCGAATTCTCACCCGGCGGCGGGAAGCCATTCATGCTCGACGGGACATATATCAAGTATTACAACGCCGAGTACCATGCCCAGAGCGCAATCGGTGCGGCGTTGAAGTTGCGGAAGGAAATCGGGCCTGATAATATCCCCGGCAATGTAGAGGAAATTATCATCGATACCCACCTCGTCTCTTATGAGATCATCGGAAGCGAACCCGAAAAGTGGACACCGAAGGCCAAGGAGACCGCCGATCACAGTTTGCCGTATATCACCGCCTGCGCCTTGATGGACGGCGGGATATCGACATCATCCTTCAAGCCGGAACGGTTCACCGACCCGGTTCTGCTCGACCTGACATCGAAAGTCAAGATTAACGAGGACAAGGAATACTCTGACCTTTATCCCAACGGCTTTGGCAATCGAATCACGATGAAGCTCAAGGACGGCACGGTCAAGACCACGGAAGAACTTTTTCCAAAGGGACATCCGAAAAATGCCATGACCGATGCCGATGTCGAAAAGAAGTTCCATACATTGGCCGGTCCGGTGATGGATGAAGCGAAGCGCAAACATCTTATCGACATGTGCTGGAAACTTGACGAGCTTGATAACTTAGCCGATTTGATGGCCGCGACGAAGTGTAATGATTAAACCAACAATAAGTTCGAAGGATAAAAGGGAGCGCCTTCGGGCGCTCCTTTCATCAGACGGGGTTATAATGATCCCCGGTGCATTCAATGCCCTTTGCGCCAAGGTCATCGAGCGCGCTGGATTTCCTGTCGCATACGTATCCGGCGGAGCAACGGCGGTCGGAATCTTCGGACTTCCCGACCTGGGACTATACACAGCCGATGAGATGGTACGCGAAGCGGGGTATATTGCATCCGCGACAAACCTGCCGGTCATATGCGATGCTGATACCGGATTCGGAAGCATCCTCAATGTCAGGCGCACGGTGCAGGCATTCGAGGCTGCGGGAATTGCTGGAATCCATATCGAAGACCAGGAATTCCCGAAGCGATGCGGGCATCTTGCGGGAAAGAGCGTCGTGCCTGTCGATGAAATGACCGCCAAGGTGAAGGCCGCCGTTGATGCAAGGCAGGATGAGAATTTCCTCCTGATTGCGCGATGCGATGCATTGAGTGTCGAAGGATTCGATTCGCTCATCGACAGGTGCAAGGCATATGTCGATGCCGGGGCGGATATGATATTCCCCGAGGCGCTTGGATCACTGGATGAATACCGGAAGGTCACCTCCGCACTGGGAAGCACACCTGTACTTGCCAACATGACCGAGTTCGGTAAAACGCCTTACTTCACGGTGAAGGAATTCGGCGATGTAGGTGTCAAGGCCGTTCTGTTCCCCCTCACGATATTCCGCAGAGCAATGAAAGCCGCGGAAAAAGCCGCCGATGAGCTTTTCAATACAGGGACGCAGAAGGGATTCGTCGATGATATGCAGACCCGTAAGGAACTCTATGAGCTGATTGATTATGATGCATATAAGGAGTTTTTGGGGGAAGAATAGGCTGCATTATTTGTATTGACTTAATGTAACCCACGAAATGGGATTCGTGGGTTACAATTAGTATCGGATACCGTCGGTCTCTGACCGACGGACGCAGGTCAAAGACCAGCGTTACCCGGAGATTATCCGAACCACGACCGTCAGGGAGTGGACATCTTTTAAAGACACTGACATGCTCGAAGACTCACAAGTCAGTGCCACCCGGAGGTATGGGTAGTGGGTGAGAAGAGCACGGGTAAGCTCGAAGACTCGCTTATCCGTGGCACCAGGAGCGCTTATCCGTGGCACCAGAAGTGCTTATCTATGACACCATGAGTGGCACGCGGCGGGATCTATGGCTGATGAGAAATCTGCAAAATTTGATGAGTTTATCGAAGACCTGCGCATGCGGTTTATTCGCGAAGCGTTCGACTTCGAAGAACTCGACGAGATCGGGATATATAAAATCGAGCTTATCCCGTATCGAAGGCATAATTCCTTCAACCGCGGGCAACGTGAATTCAATGCGCTGCCGATTGCATACTGGGAAGAAATAGAACCAATGGACCTGCAGGATTTCTCACGCTCATGCTACGAGCATTTCCATCTGCAGGAAAAGAATATGATGCGGTCATCGATGGACTTATACACGCTGACTATTTTTCCCGTGATCGTTTCACCGAATGTCGATTCCATTGCTCTCAGTCAGATTCAGCGTTATGTGGTCAATCGAGGGGACGATATCGAGTTCCCCATCATCTTCGACCTTGACCTGGGGCAGGTCCATATGCGTCAATTTAATCCCGGCAAGGGTGATGTCTATTTCCATCCGTTCCGAGGGGAGATTGAGAATCTCTTGAAGGGATGATTTATCCCTGGGCCCACTTAAGGTATAATCATCCACGTCAATATGCGCCTGTAGCTTAATGGATAGAGCAACGGACTTCGGATCCGTCGGTTGGGGGTTCGAATCCCTCCAGGCGCGTTTCTTGTTTTTGTAGATACGGAGTTCCCGGTGATTTTCAACGGTTCTGAGGTCCGGTGTTTTGGGAATTTATTCCCGAAACAGTAATCATTGCGTAATCAGGTTTCGGGAATAAATTCCCAAAACACCGGATGGTTTAAATTGGATCCGGTTGCAATGCCGCTGAATCCTCTTCCGTTTCCCCGGCTTCATCATCCTCAGGCTTTTCGAAAAATCCCTTCAGGTAAGAGACAGCCTTGTCCGCCTGCCGCTTTGATGTAAGCTGGAATTTATCCCACCTGTCCCCTAAGCTTTTCCCGAATCTCAATTCACGCCACACCTCCGGCGAAAGGTTGTCATAAAGACCCAAACGTGGCGCGATATAGAGGTTCACGTGTTTCGGGGAAATCGCAATCATCCCGAACCGTCCGCCGAGCTTAGGACTGTCATAGAACAATCGGCCATCATCGGCGCGTTCTATCTCCGAGATGGATTGCATGTATTCACGGGATATTTTGAATGCATCGATCACCCCGGGATGACTTGCATATTCCAGGACGAAATTCGGATCGGTCAGATCCTTATGGCCTTCTTTCTCATTCTCCTTCGGTTGCACGTTCCGCTCCTTTTCAATCTGCTTGTCGATCTTTTCGCATATGATCTGAAGCTGCTTCCGGTAATAAACAAGAAAATCAAGCCTGGTCGGTTCACTCATCTTACGCCTCCTGAAAATGTCTCCACTATATAGGCGCCGGATTTGGCCAAAACCTTACACCCCGGGGCAAAATATTTTCTTTATTTTCTTCACTTATCGCGGGTTGCCGGGACTCGCTATATCTGATAAAATGCTTTGGGGCGTTAGCTCAGTTGGTAGAGCAGCTGACTCTTAATCAGCGGGTCACAGGTTCGATCCCTGTACGCCCTACTTTTTTTATGCTCAAATCGAGCATTTTTTCGTTATAATGAAATATCTGTCACTCCTGGGCGTGTGGCGGAATTTGGCAGACGCGCAAGATTTAGGATCTTGTGGGGTAATACCCGTGGGGGTTCGAATCCCCCCTCGCCCATTATTCACGCTTAGATTTAGAGTAACCCACGAGCAGGGATTCGTGGGTTACTTGGATGAGTAGTCTATCCGAACCACGACCGTAAGCTCGACTTTCGCCATTTTCTTTCCGTGTGGCACCTTTCTGTCTTCAGAGAGGTTGTCTCAATCTCTTAACAATCCCTCACTGAAAGAAGACCACCCCTATCCTCGATGACTCGGATAGGAGTGCCACAAAGAACGCGAAAACTTTATTCACATGGCTGATTGAAAACCAGCCGGGTTAATAGTCTCGTCATGCGCTATAAGCCTCTCGTAGGGGTGAGCCTCCGGGTCACCCCTACGCAAGACTTGCCATGTCGGCCAAAGCTATATAATGGCGAAGGTCGAGGTCCCGGCTGCACGTCTGAATCTACTCTCCCAGCGAATCCGTTCTAAAGCCGGCTTTTATCAGGATTATATTCATGCAAATATTAGATTTATTAAAGCCTGATTAACCTGCAATGGAAGAACGCGGCGAAAGGACGGAACAACCTACCCAACGTGCGCGCGAACGCGCGCGCCAACGTGGTGATATCCCCCATTCCACAGAACTGAGCTCGGCGGGAATCCTCCTTATCGGTTTCATCGGGATGCTCTTCACAATGAGTATTTGGATATCATCCGGCCAGGAACTCCTTGTTTTCTGTTTCGGGAATTTCCATGTTAACGATCTCACCGGGAGAGACATAGCGACCCTGTTCGCATGGGCTCTCGCCATAAGCGCACGCATGGTCTGGCCGGTGTTCGCGGGGGTAATCCTCGGCGGACTCCTCATCAACCTTGCGCAAACGAAAGGGAACTTATCGACCGAAAAACTTAAACCCAGCCTCAATAAACTCAACCCGATAACCAATGCCAAGAACCTGTTCTCGATGAAACGCCTGGTTGAAGCATTAAAATCGATAATCAAGATCACTCTCGCCGTTGTCATAGGGTACTCGGTTATCCATGGAAACCTCGACAGGATAACCGTCGCGGGACTCAGGGGTCCCATGCAGTACATCGATACGTTCGGCTCACTTGCATTCGAATTAGGGGTCAAGATCATCCTGGCGTTCATGATCCTTGCGATATTCGATTATATGTACCAGCGATGGGAACATGAAAAGAAGCTGAAGATGTCACACCAGGAAGTGAAGGAAGACTACAAGCAGACCGAAGGTGACCCGCTCATCAAGCAGCGTCTGCGGGCGCGCCAAAGGCAGATTGCCATGACGCGAATGCTGCGCGAAGTGCCCCGCGCGGATGTGGTCGTGACAAACCCGACTGAAGTGGCCGTGGCACTCCGGTTCGAAGAGGACACCATGCCGGCCCCGACCGTCGTCGCCAAGGGCAAGGGACCTATCGCCGAACGTATCCGCGATCTGGCCGAGCAGTTCGATGTGCCGGTGTATCCCGCTCCCCCGCTTGCCCGTGCCCTTTACGCCGCCTGCGAAGTTGGCGACTTGATTCCCTTCGAATTGTACAAATCTATCGCCGAAGTACTCGCGTGGGTTTACTCATTGAAGAAAAAACGCCCCCGCCGAAGGGCTTAGACCAATTCTCCTTGGCAAATAATTTTTCAGAAGCTGGGTGCCGCACATTTTTCCCTAACGTTGCTAAATAATAAGTGATGGGTGGCACGGTTTGCCCGAGTCTTCGAGGGCTAACCGTGGTCTTGTAGCTTGACATGTCGGATACCACGGTCATCTCGAAGACTCACAGACCGTGCCACCCGGATATCATAATTCCTGTTGCCTTGTACTTATCCTCGACTTCACTAACGGTGATATTCAGTGGAAAGACACTAATATCCATACCATTTCCAGCCTCCGAATACGTGCTTGTGAAAATCTTAACATAATTTCACGAATCAAATCCCCCTCTTAAGCGCTCTGGGAAGCTTTTCCAGATAATCTTCCCCAACTATGTGAAATTTGCCAACATCATGGTAAGTTCTTATAACTGGAAAAAGGGAGAAATAACAGCAAAGGAGGCCATTAACCGATGCCATTGATTGGTGACAAAATCAAATGCCCGGAATGTGGCAAGCCCACCCTCGAGAGGCAAATCTGGAAGAGCACCCTGGAGAAGCGCGAAGAATGTTCCGAATGCGGATATTTCTATGAAGAGACAAAGGGTATTCTGCTGGCGACCCAGTTAGGATTGATCGATCCTAAAACCGGGAAGATCACCGATGAAAAAGCGTTCAAGAATGCCTTGAAAGAAATGCACTTCGATACGAGGAAATTCCCCTATACGCGCAGGGGATTCATCCGCAAGGATGGCTCCAACGACAGTGAGTATCTCATCGCTACATCGTGGTTCTCATCACCTTCCCACATCCATGAGCTGGAAATTAACTGGGATATGCCTGGTGGGCAGGCCTGACATTAATATAAGAAACATGGAGTTCTGACAGCAATTGTAAAACACACAATTGATTGGACGGGTAGTGCAGGTCGGAGACCCGCGGTATGTGGCATATCATATCTTCACGATCAACCCAACAGCTCGGGAATAATTTGAATCACCTACAACCATCGAAGACTCGGTTGTAGGCGCCACCCATGCGTTGTGTGAGTTTTGAGACAGCCTCTTTCAACCCGTCAACTCGCTGAGTTCAATATTCACATCATGCATCGGCAGTTCAATGAAGAACTGATCCGCGGGGACTGATACTTCAAGAGGTCTCGAACCCGGCTCGATAACCCCGCGAGCCTGCATATATGCCACTAATGCCGCTGGATAGCCGGTGGTACGTTCCATCGCGCTGAACCCGGTTTTCTCATCGTGCCGGTCGAACAGGTCATATTGCAGCGTCATCGCCTGACCCTTATGCCTGCCGCTGACGGTTACACGCATAACAACTAAGTCGAGAACATCGGGATGTTCGAGTTCCTTCTCCATGACTTCCCTGAAAAGGTCCTTTGAATCGACGATGGTTCCGTCGGCAAGGGTCACCTTCTCATCGACGTCCCCCATGCCGAACATCGCGCGGATCAACTTGAAGTGTCCGGGATACCTGACTGTCTTGTAATCATAAGTTTTCAACAATCCCAGGAATGTCTCAGGGGCGCTGCTGGTTCCACCGGACGTTACTGCTGCTTCGCATTTGCCGACGGGAGACTGGAATTCGATCTCCTCCAGTTCGGACAGAGCGGGAATATCAACGCGCCTCCCATCACGCAGGAATTCGCCGACGCCCGAGTATTCATTTATCAGGCCGTCGATGTTGAACACCAGCTTATACCCGATCAGTCCCACCCGCGCTTGGGGTAACCCGCCGCACCGTATGTGCACATCCTCCGGTTCGTCGAGCATTGAAATACCATGCGCGGCGAGATGGTTGCCTAAGCCGGGCGCGAGACCGCAGTCCGGGACTATGCTCACACCGACCGCCTTGGCTTCTTCATGACGGTGAAGCTGGGCGCGTACGATCTGCGTGTTACCGCCAAGATCGCAGAAGGATACCCCGGCCCTGATCGCCGCTTCGGTCAGGTGGAAGTTGAAGCGATATGGCACCGCCGATACCGCGACATCGGCTCCCGCCATAACGGGTCCGATCTCATTGAGATTGGATACGTCACATGTGACGAGTCCGAACCGGCAAGGGGAATCAGCGGTAAGTCCCTGAAGACGTTCCAGGGCCATCGCCGCGGTGCGGGGGTTTGTATCAACGATGGTGATATGTTCCGCTTCGCCGTTGAGGGCAAGGTCGTATGCTATCGCGCATCCCTGACGCCCCGCCCCGAGAATTACATAGGTGTATGGCATTTTTAATCACTCAACTTTGAGATTTATTTAATCATGCCGGGGGGGCGCCAGCGCGCCGGGGAGTAGGGGCGCAGGTCTCCCGCCAGGACAAAAAGCAATTAATTGTCCAAAAGGCGAGC
>CBDVBS010000169.1:0-7763 GCA_965372275.1 uncultured bacterium
CCTTCGCCGTGGTGATTTCCGGATTCACCTTGAAGCGATTCTCTTCAAGCCACTTCAATGCTTCGGTCTGGGTGGTGATGCCCATTTCCGCGAAGTTACGCAGCGAGTGGATGAATATGGACAACGGACGTTCCGCAGCGACAGCCGGGTCGAGCTGACGTATGCTTCCAGCGGCGGCGTTGCGGGGATTCGCGAAAAGTTTCTCTCCCGCTTCCCCGCGTTTTTCATTGAGTTTTTCAAATGCCTTTATTGGGAGAAATGCTTCGCCCTGAACGACCGTGTGCCCGGTAACGGGGATGGACAGGGGTATTGCGCCAATTGTGCGCGCGTTTTGTGTTATATCTTCGCCGACCGAACCATCGCCGCGTGTAGCACCGAGAACGAGGCTTCCATTATCGTATGTCAGACTTACCGCGAGTCCGTCAACTTTCGGCTCGACGACATATGCCGGTTTCCATCCCTCACCGACAAGTCTTTCGAGACGGGCGTCGAATTCCCGCAGCTCGTCATGGGTGGATGCATTCGAAAGGCTGAGCATCGGGTATTCATGCCGCACGTGCCCGAATTCATCCAGCGGTTTGCCGCCCACTCTCAGGCTCGGTGAATCCGTTGTTACGAGCAGCGCATGACTCTCCTCGATTTCGAGCAGGCGCGCTATCAGGGCATCGTACTCGGCGTCGCTTACGATCGGATCATCGAGGACATAGTAGTGATGCCCGTGATACCTGATGAGTTCTTTCAGATCATCAATGGTATCGGGACCGAAATCGCCGGGCTTCTTTTTCAGCAGGTCATTTATTTCCGGTTTTGATGAACCCATCGTTATGCCACCGTGTCAACATCACCATAATAGATAATAACACCATCGTGAGCAACCGGGGTGACCGATGTGCCCGGTTGGTAAAAACATCCTGCAGGTGTTATGATTTTCGGCCAAGTTCGAGCGCGGGAGATATTAATGGAAGGTTCTATCATTGCACTCTTGGGTCGACAGCTCTTTTTAGTAGCCGTTATCGGTTATGGCCTTTGTGTGCTGGCATATTTGGCATACGTCCTTTTCCCGAAGCATGTGCCTAAAGCGCTGCCGACGATAATCCTGACGGTGGTCAGCGTAATCAATGTCGGCATCGTAATCCTCAAGAGCATTGAATCGCAACGCAGCCCGTTCTCGAACCGGTATGAGTCGATCACATTCTTCGGAATGGTGATCGGGATAATTTATCTTATCAACGAAAGGAAGATGAAGATAAATTTCGGCGGGTTGATTGCCAGCCTTATTGCGTTCGGCCTTTTCTTTTTCATGATATGGTTCAGCATCGATTCCCAGGGGGTTCCATTCACATTCGCGAATATTGCCTACCTGATTAAACAGGGCGGGACGCATCTCGCGAGCAGACCATTGATGCCCGCTCTGCAGTCACCGTGGTTTTTCTGGCACGTATCGTTGGCATTCCTTGGCTATGCCCTGTTCACCACGGGCTTCGTATTGGAACTGACATCGGCCTGTATTTCGATCGGCAGGAATCCCAATTTCTACCGGGTGCTGAAGAATGTGCTGATTGCCTTGGCTGCGGGAGTGGTACTCCTGATAATCGGCGACGTAGTCGTATCAGGCTTCCTGAAATTCATCGCTGCTGTTGGGATATCGGTCTCAGTCATAATCATACTCGGAATGCTAATCGGGAAAAGGCATGTCGGGCAGCATCCGTATGATGAAGATGAATTAAAGCGTCTTTCGAGCGTGACATACACCTATGTACTGCTCGCGTTCCCGCTGCTCACATGGTGCATCGTATCAGGCGGAGCGTGGGCGGATAAGGCGTGGGGGACATACTGGGGATGGGACCCGAAGGAAATATGGAGCCTTATCACATGGATGATATACGCCTGTTACTTCCATTTCAAGGGACATCCTCAGTGGAAGGGCAGGGCCGCAAGCGTGGTGCATGTGATTGCATTCATATCGGTTCTCACCACATATTTGATGGTTGATTATTTAGTAAAGTGGTTCGAATTTACCAGCCTTCATTCATACACGATGTAACCGGAGTTGACGCGATGCACATACTTGAAATATTTACACCCTTTGCACTTGCAGCGTTTGCATATGCTCCCGCGTGGTCGATCGTGCTGATGTTCGTCATCTCCATCGTCCTCATCGTGCTGCTGAACAAGGAGCTTTGGGCGATATTCTCCAAGCTTCAGACAGGGCTGATCTTATTCGTAATTATCAGCATACTGACCCTTCTCGGCGGGCTGCTTCCTCAGCATATGTCTCAGAGGGAAGCCACGATGAAGCTGCTGAATGCGTTTCCACCGGAAGGGATTACAGTCGAGATGGCTTCCCAGGCGATGGGACTTCCTCATCCGGGCGAGGTACCACCGGAGATGGTTGCCGCGAAATTCAATCTGCCGCTGCCGAGTGAGATAACTACGGAGAAGGCGAAGGAGTTGATGGGAAGCGAACCATCAACGGGGATACTGCTGAAGGATGCATACAGCGGATGGCTCAAGCGGGAATATAACTCCCTTATCATCGAGGCTTACGATGAATGGTTCGCTAATAAGATTGAGGAAGGCCGGGAGGATTTCAAAGAGGCATACAAACTTGATCTGTTCGTGCTGTTTTATAACATCGGCTTCTTCACGATTTATCATACGTGGTACTACCATCTGCTCGTCTACTTGTTTTTCATCACTCTTATCTGTTGTTCGATCAGGAGATTGAAGGGATACTTGAAGATGCGTCGTCATGAACCTGCGGCATTTTCGGTGGATGCCCTGAAGCGTCGGAATCGGTTCGAGGAGTTCGAGCTGAAATCGGGTGGAGCAGTGGATGCGAAGGATGTCGCGGATGCATTGACGAGTGCGGGAATGAAAGCGGTGAAATGCAGGAAGGATGGGGATGGCTGCCAATTCACTGTCACGGCGGGAACGAAGATTCCGCCGATGTTATCGAGTATCATTTTCCATCTCGCGATTTTCACGCTGATTATAGGATTCCTCGAAACCGGCTATTATTCGTGGAAGACCGATATCTGGTTCACCACGCCGGGAACTACCCAGCATGTTCACTACACCAGCAGGGACATGAAGATGTACGGGATAATGAAGAATATCCATGAGCAACGCGGGTGGAACTGGGCTGATCCCGATGAGCGATATGATATTGAGAGTACGTTCGAGGTGAGATGCGACGACTACTGGGTGGAATATCGCGCCAATGACGATGGCTGGTATGACATACGTGACTGGAAATCCGAACTGGTTGTCCTTGAAGACGGGGTTGTTGTGAAGCGGAAAGAGGTGGAGGTCAATTTCCCGTTGATATATCGCGGGATCGATTTCTACCAGCAGTCGTACAGCCAGACTGGAGTTATTCAGATAACGACTCCCGGCGGAGAATCGGTCGAAGTCAGGCCGAATATGGGTATGCTGGAAGTGCATGAAATTCCCGAGATTGACAGGCTGCTCTATTGCAGCGGGTTGGTCGATGGTTATCTCGCCGAACGAGGACAGGAAAAGACTGAACTCGGCCCGAAGGTGCGTCTCGGGTATGTGCTCCCACCGAAGAAGGAAGACTGGCCCGATCCGGGAGAAATTTCTGATAACGGCATGAAGGGCATACCGGTATTCGAGTGGGAGATTTATCTTGAGGATGGTAAGCCCGTAGAGTGGAACGGTTACACATTCCTGTTGAAGGGGCCGTACACGGCTTCGACGGGAATTGAAGTGCGTCACGACCCCGGCGTGCCGATCCTGTGGGTCGGGATGATCGTGATGATGATCATGATGGTCATCAGGGTATATTTCCCTGTTTACGATATGAGGGTTGATGTATCTTCCGGGGGACGGGTTATCGTTGCGGGGAAGGTGTACGGTTTGGGGGCGAACTTCGCTAAGCAAGTTGAGAGGATTCAGAAGGCATTGAGCAAGTAATCCGACGTGATTTTGATTTTAGAGATTTCCCCTCCGGGTGGCACCCTTCTGTCTTCAGAAGGGTGGTTGTACAAAACTCCAAAGAACAATACGCCTGGTGCCACGGATAAGCGAGTCTTCGAGCTTACCCGTGTCCCTTATGTCCACTCCCTCACAGTCGTGGCTCGGATGTTTCTTCTCCGGGTGGCACTGACAAGCGTAAACATCGGCATTCTATCCTGGATTTATTTCCCGGCATCAGAATGCCGGGTTACATGAGGTCAGAATGCCGGGTTACATGAAGTTCAGAATCCCAGGCTACATGTTATGTGCAAGCAGGTGTACCAATAGCGATTTCCTAAGATTTATCTAATATCATCTTCAATATATACGCGGACATTCTTGGAATCCACCCCTTGACAGAATTCGATTAGCGGAATAGAATCAGGTTAACCATCTCTTCCGTGATGGGGAAGCCGGTGAAAATCCGGCGCGGTCCGGCCACTGTGATGGGGACCGACGGGACAACGATTCAGCCATCGGATACACCGAGAAGGCAGTCCCCGAGGAATGAACCAGAGCCAGGAAACCCAACGGTTGAGTGGGATGCGTCTACCAGGTATAGCCGGCATCCCGAATGGGTTCGCATACCCATCGATGCCGGCCAGTATGGCCGGTTTATTGTTTAAGAAGAGTCACATACTCACAATCATCGCGGTGATCGCATTCATGCCGATTGCCGGAATCTCCACAGTTTTTGCGGAAGATAAAGATAACGACAACCCCGATACCGAACAGGTCACCGTGCTCGAAGAAGTTATCGTGGAAGGTGAATCACCGTCCGATGAGCAGCCACGGCAAGACATTACGGCGTTCGGTGAAGTCCTGGTAATTGATGAATTGCCCGGCATACCGCTTTCTGTTGCGGAAGCCCTCGAAAATGCAATTGGCATCCAGATACGTGACTTCGGTGGACTCGGCAAACTTTCGACGTTGACACTTCGCGGTCTTTCATCGCAGGATGTTCTCGTGATGCTCGACGGCATCCCTCTCAACAGTGCCGCACTCGGCGGTGTTGACTTAGGTGATATTCCGTTGACCTCGGTTGAGCGGATTGAAATTCTGCGTGGGCCGGAAGCGGCTTTGTATGGCAACAATTCGTCGGGTGGAATTGTAAACATCATAAGGAAAACCGATGCTGGGGATGAAACGCGGTACAGCCTTCAGGCCGGTTCCTACGGCTACCTCTCAGGCGGCCTATCATTCTCAAACCGGAATGATGATTTCAATTCGTTCGGACGCATATTCGGCACAACCTTTAGCGGCAGCTTCAATTTCAAGAATGACAACGGGACATCCCTTGACGGTTCCGATGATTTCCGGGATACCCGTGAGAATAATGAATATGATGCCTGGGGATTTTTCGGAGGCATCGGCTCGCAATCGGGAGAATGGGATTTGCATCTCAACGCCGATTACTACACGGCGAAGAAGGGTATACCCGGCCTCACAACATTCCCGACACCTGATGCGAAGCAGGATGATACACGCTTTTTACTGAACGCGCGGGGAGCGAATGATGATATTGCCGGAGGATTGGGGCAACTCGATTTCAGTCTCAGTTTCCTTGATACGAAACGTTCATACGAAGATCTGTCAGGTGGGGCTACAGGATTCCCAGTGAGCAGCCAATGGCGCGAGAGGAATTTGGGAGTTTCCACGCAGTACGCTGAATTCATCGGTGATACACACTTTCTGACACTCGGTGCGGAATGGAACCGTGACACTTTCGATCCGCGCGATGCCGAGAATCATGAACGGGATGAATTCGGGTTTTATATTCGGGATGAAATTGTCATCGGGGATTCGCTGCTGATTCCGGCATTGAGATTCGATGGCATAAGCGGATTCGGTTCGCGTCTGTCACCAAAGCTTGGATGGCGTGTTGACGCTGGGAGCGGTTACACGCTCAAAGCCAATTTTGGGAAGGGTTTCCGTGCACCGACATTCGAGGAATTGTATCGGGATGAAGGTCTGATAATCGGGAACCCGGAACTCATTCCGGAAAAGACCTGGATCGCCGATATCGGATTGATATATGAGGATGATGGGGTACGTCTCGAAATCGACTATTACCAAGGCAGGGCGAAGGACCTGATCGAATATGTGCTCGGCTCGGGGCACCGTTACCGCCCGATCAATTTCGCATCAGCACAACTCAGCGGCGTTGAGGGATCGATTGCCTGGGATATCGATGAAGCATGGCGTGCCGAGGCGAATGTTGCCTTCACATACGCGGTTGATCGGACAACAGAGGGCGGACCAACATACGGCAAGCAGATACCGGGACGTCCGAAGTGGGACGCATATACCGGGCTGATATATAAGGACCCGGATGGGGATTTCGGGATGCATCTCACGTCATACTTTGCCGGTGGACGATACCTCACCGCCGCGAATACGAAGGAACTCGATGATGACTGGAGCTTCAACATGGGCTTCACATCGGGATTGGGGAAGGGAATCGAGATTTCATTCGAAGTGAAGAATCTTTTCAATGAGGATTTGATGGACGTCCGGGGCTTTCCATTGCCGGGGCGTACTTACATATTAAGTTACACAAAGGAGATTTAAAATGTCCAGGAAAAGTATTGTATTATCGCTGGTTGTTCTTCTTGCCGTATTGATTGCAGGCTGCGGTGGGGGATCGAGTGTGTTTCCGCCTATCAACATAGCGGGTGATATCACGCTTCTGATAGCTAACAGCCTTGGGGAAACGTTGAGCATCGCTTCGAGAAGTAATGGTCAGTGGAGCATCCAGACCGATGTCGTCCCGACAGGGCAGGGGGCGAATGACATCGTGGTGCATGGCAACAAGGCATACATTGTCTGTTCACTCTCAAACTCAATTCATGTGGTGAACACAACCGACCTGTCAACAATCAGGGAAATATCGACCGGTGACGGCACCAACCCGTTTTCAGCATCAATGGATGAAGACGGAACATTGTGGGTGTCTCTTACATTGACAAACCAATTGGCGCATATTGATCCTGACGCGGCGGTACCCGTTCTGGAAATCGTGGATCTTCCTGATGCCGCTGATTTTGATGACGCCAATTCCGCTGACACTAATCAGCCCTGGCCGGAGGGCGTTTGTTACCACGACGGTAAAGTGTATATTGCCCATGCGAACCTTGATTCGAGTTACTTCCCCGGCGGTCGTGGCGGTGTAAGCGTTGTGGATGCCGATTCCGGCACACTGGATGAATTAATTATTGTTGATGGCTGGAACACCGCGGATGTGTATTGCCCCGACCCTGACGGCGACATGCTGTATTTTATTTCGGGTGGAGAGTATTTCGGGGGAGAACCCGGGTTGGTTGAATTGTATGATACGTCATCGGGACAAGTGGTTGATTCCATCGAGCTTGACGGCGTCCCGTTCGAAATGGCAATGGGACCATCCGGGGCGACCTTTGTTACGAACGGTGAGACGGGTGAAATCCTGAGGTTTGACGCGAATACCCTCAACCTCTGGCCCCCGATTCCCGTGCCTGATTCCGGAACGGGATGGAACTATATCTCCGGATTGTGCTTTACGGGAGAGGATGAGATCGCGGTGCTTGAATTCAACGGCGACAAGCTTTATATAATTGACGGCATCACCGGAACCGTCAAGGATTCGTTTGTAGTTGGTGACGGTCCTGACGCGGTAGCGGTGATCCAATGGCAATGAGATATAAACATCCGGGTGGCAGCTACTTTCCGAAGACGGAAAGATAGCAGCTACCAATGGCACTAACTTAAGGCCTTGATACCTTTTTTTGTTAAAACCCAATACC
>CBDVBS010000170.1:0-7738 GCA_965372275.1 uncultured bacterium
AATCCCAACAATACCCCACCTTTTTCAACAGGCCCAGGATGTCCGCGCTCCAGGGGAAGAGAATCCCAGCGTTATGCAAGTTCCAATAAAAATACTCATAAAACGGAATTGGTATAAGACCACGGTCAGCTCGAAGACTCACAGACCGTGCCATCAGGACAGTAATATTTCAAGTGTCTATGCGGACTATCCTGAACTTCACCTGCGGCACCTGATTCAATTAGTCTTTCTTAAGAAGAATTGGTCTCAGTCCCCTTTCTCTTTTCTATTAAGACCACCCTTTAGCTCGCGGACTCGCGAAAGGGTGCCACCCGGAAAAGTTTAGTTAATGACTTGTAGAGCAAATGATTCAGATAGCTAAAGTGCCTACCCTAATAAACCTTCGGCGTACTCCTTGGGATCGAAGGTTTCCAGGTCTTCAAGTTTCTCGCCAATCCCGCATTCGATGACCGGAAGCCCCAATTCCTTCCGGATGGTCAGAACAATCCCGCCTTTAGCGGTACCATCGAGTTTGGTGAGGATGATCCCGTCGAGCTCGACAGCTTCCTGGAACACTTTCGCCTGGACAACGGCATTCTGTCCCGTGGTCGCGTCGATTACCAGCAGTGATTGTATCTGGGCATCCGTTACTTTCTTGAGTATGGTGCGCTTTATCTTCGATAATTCCTGCATAAGGGGAATTTTCGTTTGAAGACGCCCGGCGGTATCGATGATAATCCTCTTATGCCCCTCTTTCAGTGCCCTGTCCAGCCCGTCGAATACGACCGACGCGGGGTCCGAGCCTTCGGCCTTCACGACGATATCGGCATTCGCGCGTTGCGCCCAGATTTTCAACTGGTCGATTGCAGCGGCACGGAATGTGTCGGCGGCAACTAAGATAGCCCTGTCACCCCGGGATATGAACCTGTGAGCGATCTTGCCGCAGGCTGTTGTTTTCCCGGTGCCGTTAACGCCGGTCATCAAGTATATATTCGGATACGGTTCATTATCGAGGAGTTTTGAATCGGAGGATACCCACTCGATTATTTCATCTTTCAACAGGGAAGTAACCATATCCGGGTCATCGACGTTTTCACGTTTAGCCCGTTCTTTAATCCCTTCCACCAATCCGATGGCCGTGTCAACCCCTAAATCAGCTTCTATAAGAAGATCGGTGAGGTCGTCGTAAAACGCGGGATCGATCTTAGCCTTTCCCTTCGCGAGGTTCTTTACGCCGTCGAATACGGCTTCCCTCGTTTTTTTCAGGCTGTTCGCCAAACGTCGGAAAATGCTCATCTGATCCCTCAATTCGGTTTAGGCTTGGGCAGGCGTTTGAGAAGCGGCGCATTTTCGCTGAGACCCCGCCCGGTACGTTCACCGAGCACGGCTTCATCCCACTCCTTCAGGTCAACGGTAACGACGCGGCTCACGCCGTCCTTGCGCATTGTGATACCGTAAAGCCTCCTGGCGAACTGCATCGTACCCTTGTTATGCGTGATGATAATAAACTGCCTGTTGGGGAGAAAATCGCTCACGAGGGTGAGGAACCGATCGACATTCACATCATCCAACGCCGCCTCCACCTCGTCGAGGAATGTGAAACTGGCCGGTTTTACGCGAAGGATGGCAAACAGCAATGCGATCGCGACGATCGATTTCTCGCCACCGGAGAACTGGATGATATCGACTTCCTTCTTACCGGGGAACCTGGCGCGTATATCTATCCCGCTCTCAAGCGGATCGGACGGGTCGGTAAGCGCAATCGATGCCTGGCCGTGCGGGAAGAGCCGCTTGAATACGTCATCGAAATGTTTGTCGGTTTCGTTGAACACTTCCATGAACACTTCGCGCGATTTATGCTCAACCTCGGCAAGGTTCTTCTCCAACTCGGTCTTCGATTCGAGCAGATCGTTACGCTGCTCATCCTTGAAGCTGATCTCCTCTTTCACCCGGTCGTATTCCGTGATAGCCAACTGGTTTATCTCGCCAAGTTCTTCTATTTGTGTTTCGAGTTCGGTAATCTTCTCGCTCAGTCCACCCTTGGCGCCAAGTTCCTTCGCTTCCAGTTTACCGGTATCGAGGTCTTCAAATACGCGCGGGAATTCGATCCGCAGTTTTTCGGCGTATGCCGCGCGTTCCGATCCTAAGGATGCAATTTTTACTTCCGACTTATGGATATCTTCTCCCACTTCCGTCAATCTCGTTTCGAGTTCCACAAGACGGGTTTCGAGCGATTCAATCTCCTGCCGGGTCGAATCCATCACGGTTTCGATCTCTTTCTCTTTGCCCGAAACCGATGGGAATCCATCCCGCAACGCGGCGATTTCAGATTTCAGGGAATCCCGTTTCCCTTCAAATTCGGCAAGTGAATCCTCAAACTCCCTGGCTTCCGATTCCACGCGGGAAATATCTCCGTCTATACGCGATGACTCTTCCTCTCTGCCTACGATCTCTCCACGCAGACGGGTGATCTCCTCGGTGTGCGAGGATATGATCAGGGCGAAACGTTCGAGTTTCGTCTGCTCCCGGTGAAGTTCCTCCGCGCTTTCCCCAATCGATTCCCTTGACCGTGTAATTTCCTGTCTCTGCTCGTTATAGTTAATACGCAGGTTTTCTATTTCACTTTTCAGCCTGGATGATTTCTCCGCCAATTCCCCGGTACGTTTGCGGTCATCGGCGGCGCGTCCCTCTATCTCCGTTAATCGGGATTCGATTTCATTGAGAACCGCCCCGGTGTTCTTCGCCGAGCCGTCAAGTTCGGCCTTACGTCCGGATAGTG
The DNA here is from genome assembly GCA_965372275.1 of uncultured bacterium. Lineage (GTDB taxonomy): Bacteria > JAJVIF01 > JAJVIF01 > JAPKYR01 > CAZSPL01 > CBDVBS01. Next base: position 2,759 of record CBDVBS010000170.1, read on the forward strand.
CGGCGGAGATTGCTTCCAAATCCGATAGTTGAGCCCCGGTCTCCTTCAGCTTCCGGCCGGTTTCAAGAATTTCGACCGCATTTTCCTCACGCTGCACCTTCAACACTTCAATATCATTCCTGAGCTTCACGATACGGGCCTTGCGAATGAGCAACCCGGTCGATGGCTGCTTCGCCTTACCGCCGCGAAGTACGCCGGTCGGATAGATCAAGTCACCGTCGGTATTGGCTATCTTCATCCTGAGATGATACTTACGTTTGAGTTCCAACCCCACGCTCAAATTCTCCACTACAAGCGCGTTCCCGATTGCAAAACGCACCGCGCGTTCGATTCCGGGATCGTATTCAACCGCATCCATTGCCATCAACAGGAAACCGTCTTCCTGCTCCAAACCCGTGGGTAATGCCGTTGATGAGGATGCTTCTATCTCATCAAGAGGGATGATCGAAACCTGTCCCGCCTCATTACGCTTGAGCCAATCGATGACACTAACGGCATCCTCTTTGGTCTTCGTGACCAGATACTTTTCGCGCCCGCTGATGATTGCCTGGAGAGCGAATTCATAGTCCGGCTTGACCTTGATCAACTCACTCAGGACACCGATAACGCCGGGAAACGCTCCCGATGCATCGCGCTCATCGAGTACGGCCTTGATACCAGCGGGGAGCCCCTCACGCTCCCGCTCTAATCTCTCCAGGCCGTTCAACTCACCAGTGAAGGATGATTCGTCACGCAGGATATCAGACTGCCGGTTGCGCAACTGCTCAAGTTTTTTATCAAGAGCTTCCCGCTTAGACAAAAATTCATCCCTGCGTTTTGATGTAAGTTCGATCTCCGCCGTAAGGTTTTCTATCTCGCCAAGGTAACCGGTAAGATTCTCCCTAAGCTCCCCGGCTTTTTCCTTTAGCTCGTCACGGCTTCTCTCCATACCGGATGAAGCGTCGCGCAGAGCTTTGAGTGTAAATTCAGCTTCCGTGCACTCGCCTGATTTCGTTTCAAGTTCCGCTCTTACGGATTCATAACCGCTTTCGAGCGCGGCGTGCTCCTCGTTCGCTTTACGCAGGTCCTCTACCCGCCTTAGATGAAGCTCACGTGTGCGCTCCTCTTCACCTTTTGTTTCAGATAGCTTGTTGTCATACTCGTTGATACGATTCTTCGCACCGGAGATTTCCCCGGACAGCTCCAGTTTCCGTTTCTTCCTATCCTCAATGGCGGCCTGCTTGCCGCTGATCGATTCGTGCTTATGCTCGATGGCAAGCTCGGTTTTTTCGAGGTCGTGACGTTTGGAATCAACCTCGCGTTTATATTCCTCGGCGGCAACTAAGGCCTTCTCGCGTTCCTCGCGCAGTACATCAAGTTTCGATTCGGCATCTTTTGCCGACTGCTCACAATTGGTGATATCCCGGGCCAATTCCCGCCGCTCGTTCGTGTTCTCCTCGATCTTGCGTTCGTGCCGTGCCCTGTTACGGTCGCAGTGAATGAGATCAAGAGCAAGGAAATTGCCACGGCAATATCTCAACTCCTCGCTCAACTTGCCATGCTGTCTCGCTGTATCGGCCTGAGATGAAAGTTCAGACAGTCTTGAACGCCTGTCTGCAAGGTTATCATCAAGCCTTTCCATATTACGGGATGTTCCATCGATATCCTTCAGGATACGCCTTTTGTTCGATTTGAAGTGACCGAGCTGGGCCACTTCCTCGAACACCACGCGCCTGTCGGTCGGTACGAGGGACAGGAATGTGCCGATCTCACCCTGGGATACGATCGCGAGGTTGTCGAGTCCCACTCCCATCCCGGCGAGGAGATTGCGCACGTCCTTCATGCGGACCTTCTCGCCGTTAATGAGATATTCGGCATCCTCATCGCGATAGTAACGTTTCTCCACCCTATATGTGCCGGGACGCCAATCATCGATTTGCTCACTGGCAACGAGGGTCACCGCAACCGAGCACAGATCGACATTGTCCTTCTCATTAGGACTGGCGAAAATGAGAGCGGAAGAATCGGTGGTACGTATCTGCTTGGTGGATTGCTCCCCCAGTAGCCATTTAAGGGCGTCAACGATGTTCGACTTCCCGGCGCCGTTAGGGCCGACAATCGCAATGACATCGCTGTCGAATACCAGCTTGGTTTTATCCTTGAATGACTTGAAGCCATTCAACTCGATTTCTTTCAGGATCACCTAACTACCTCTATCAGTACATTTTAAGCCTGATCAGCCATCAATTCAGGACTGTTGAAATAGGCAAATCTTCACTTCTATATTTGGGACGGGTTTGATCAGGTCCGTCCCTATCTCGATGACAATATATTAACTCATTTAAAGCCGCTTGGAAACTCGTATCAACCCGATTGTGATGAAAGTTGGGGATATTCTCAACGAGATTTCGATAAGCCTTTCCTGTATTTCTTCAATACCTTTTTAGCGGCATCCTGCTCCGCTTTTTTCAGGGATGTCCCGGTCCCCTTGCTGAGCACTTTCCCCTGAAAAACACACTCGACGGTAAACACCTGGGCGTGGTCAGGTCCTTGCGCGGATATCCTGCGATAACGCGGGATCTGTTTGAAACGCGACTGGAGATATTCCTGCAGGTACGATTTGTGATCTATTAAATCACCCGCGTTGATGGCCTCGAGGAGAACCGGCATCATGTGTTCCATGGCAAAGTTCTTCGCCGCACGCATCCCACGGTCAAGGTAAATCGCGCCAATGATGGATTCGAAGGTGTCGGCAAGCACCGAATCCTCTATCCCTTCCCGATCCCGGATCCTCGAGTGCTCGATATCGATGTATTCCTCGAACCCGAGATCCTTAGCCAACATGCTCAGTGTGTCCTGGTTCACGGTGTGCGAACGCAGCCTTGTGAGCCGCCCGACCTGCTCCCCGGGAATCGTACGCAAGAGATAATCAGCCACGAGAAGACCGATCACGGCATCGCCGAGGAATTCAAGGTTTTCATATGACTTACTGTGTTCGTGGGGAACTGATACATGCCTGAAGGCCCTCTCATAAAGAGCCATATTTCGGGGTGTTACCCCTATGCGTTTTAAGAATCCAAGAAGTCCGCTCAAGAGGTTCTTTCCCGTATCACCCCGGCAATATATCTATCACACCGAGTGCGAATATTAAAAAAGGACAAACGAGTTGTCCTTGTGTCAACGACTATGCGGGTTAACCGCCCTTGACTCCCTCAATGAACTTAACGACATCGCCTACAGTCTGAAGCGTTTCCGCCTTTTCGTCACTGACCTCGATACCGAAATTGCTTTCCAGTTCCATGATCATCTCGACGATATCAAGGCTGTCCGCCCCGAGATCATCCTGGAAATGGGCTTCCATTGTAACCTCGCTCGCGGCTACGCCAAGCTGGTCAACAACGATTTCTTTCATCTTCTCGAAGATATCCATCTACATCTCCTCCGTAAGTACAGGGTGGATATTACTCTTCTTTCTTCTTTTCCTTAATCTCGATAACCTGCTCCCCCTTATAGAAACCGCAGGCCTTGCATATCCGGTGCGGTAATTTAACTTCACCGCAATTCGGACACACCACGTAGCCCTTGGATTTCAATTTCCAGGAAGACTTTCGTGTACGGGTATTTGATTTACTCGTTTTATACTTCGGAAGGGCCATAAAGCACCATCCATATTATTCCCCCCTGATTAATAAGTGAAGCATTTTATCGCCGTGATAGCGGTTTGTCAAGGATTTAAAGACATAACTGAGGAAAACAACACTTCTGCAAAGAAAGACAAAGGCTTGTCCAAAGGAATTCATTCCTTCTCAGAAATAGCAACACCGGTTTTTTTGGCAATTCGTCTTGCCAGCTCACTAAAATCCCGAAATGCCCCCTGAACGGCCTGCATATGCCCGCCAACGACGCCATCAGCCGGTTTAAGGTGAAATATTGGCTTACGTGCTTCATGAGCTAAAGGCATTAAGCTCCGATAATGCTTAATCAGTGAGAGACAATGTTCGTCTTTGTTAAATGACTTGATTGACTCCGATGGTTCCTCATCACCCAGTACTGCTTTTCGATAGACTTCAGGAATCTGTGCAATCCACCGTTCGTAGGCTTTAACCGGTCGGTCAAGGCGAACTGAATGCTGCTGGACAACATAACCCGCAGGTTGCATCTCACCCTTTGGTAATTCAAGTTCGCGGGAAGGATTCTTTTCTATTTTCACCTTCCAGTCATCACGCCACTTTCGCAGGGTTGGGCCCAAATTCCTCAAAGCCTGAAGAGAAAATAAATCCGGCGAAAGTGGGACAACAACATAATCCGCAGAAATCAGTGCCGCCCGGTTTATTGCCCCTAAATTCGGCCCCAAATCCATCAGGATTATATCAGCACTATGTAAATTTGAAGCCTTTTGCATAATCCTCCAGAAAGCGGACATAACACGGAATGCACGTTCTTGTCCCTCTAAGCAATAGGGCCACTGCGCGGAAAGCTCATCCTCAAAACCCGAAAGCCTTAAATCGCCGACAAGGAGTTCAAGCGAATCTTCAATAAAGCTTGTTTGGGGATCCGCAATGTCTCCGGTCCCTTTAATAGTAGGTTGCAGGCACCCAAAAACGGTGTTCGGCTGGTCCGTACCATCCCAAATCTCCTCCAATTTCTCATCACTCAGGAATTCAGATGAAAGATTAGCCTGTGGATCCATATCGGCTGCAACAACACGTACACCAAGATCAGCATACATCCAGGCCAAATGATATACGAGAGATGTTTTACCAACACCGCCCTTGTTGTTGAAGAAGGCGATAACCTTTGTACTCATGACCTTCTCCTCATGGTTACCGAAATATTTGCATCCCCAATATTAAACTCTAATGGTGGATTACCATTCGCATTCATCTCTTTTTTGGCTAATTGTATCCCCACTCCAAATCTTTGGACATACCCGAGGATCTTCATCGCTTCTGCAAGATGCGGGTTCCTGTAGTCGGTAATCCCAGGATCCTCAAAATTCTC
>CBDVBS010000171.1:0-7703 GCA_965372275.1 uncultured bacterium
AGGCGGCGAACCGGCGGCGTTATGCATGGTAGATGCCGTCATCCGCAGGCTGCCCGGTGTCGTCGGCAACCCCGACAGCATAAGGGAAGAGTCGTTCGATAAGGGATTGCTGGATTATCCGTCATACACGCGCCCAGCCGAATTCAGGGGCATGAAGGTGCCGGATATACTGCTTGGCGGCCACCATGCCGAAATTCAGAAATGGCGTCGGAAGAAGGCGGAGGAGCTTACGGCGGAGAAACGTCCGGATTTAGGCGAAAAAATAATCGATGAGGATAGCTGAAAATAATGGATATAGCTCTCAGGCTTTGATATGATTATCCGACTAATTTTTGGGTGATGGAGATTATGACGGGAAGTCCACCATAACCGGGATATTGACCATGAAGGTCTAATTGCCCGGATGCCCTGTCCGGGTTTTGTTTTTTTATGGTGGAGTCCTTGAGGCGAATATAATGACTGATGAAAAAAAGAATGCCGAGGAAACTCCTGAAGAGGAGAAAGTAGAAGAACCGGTTGAAGCAGCCGGGGACGTTGAAGTCGTGGCAGAAGAGACTTCGACCGAAGGAGCGGAAACCGCTGAGGAAGTGAAGGCGGAGACCGTGGAAGTTGAAGTAGAGAAAACGGTTTCAGGGGCCGAGAAGGCGCTGGCATTTACATCAACCTTTCTGCGTGACGATCATCCCGACTTCAAGGCCGGGGATACCATCAAGGTCCACCTGAGGATCGTCGAGGGCGGCAAGGAGCGCGTCCAGGTTTTCGAGGGAATCGTGATCTCCCTCAAGCACGCCGGGCTCGACAGGACGTTCACCGTCAGGAAGGTAACCGAGAAGGTCGGCGTCGAGCGGACATTTTTCTACCACTCGAAGAAGATCGACAAAATCCAGCTCGTACGACGGGGCCGCGTGCGTCGGGCGAAGATCTACTATCTCCGCAAACGTATCGGCAAGGCCGCGCGTATCAAGGAATTACGCAGGCCCAAAGCGGGAAAGAAAGCCGGCAAAAACGCCAAATAGGCACACATAACCGGTGTTTCGGGAATTGATTCCCGAAACCGGATTTATTGCGGAAACGATAATTAATGATAATAAGGGTTACCCCACGAGTAGTAATATTCGTGGGTTCCTTTTATTTTTGTATATTGCGTGTGCCGCTACTTCTCCGTCCGGGTGCCACGCCCACGGCCGTCTTCGGCATTGGGCGTGTTATTGTTATGGCCCCACACGTGTGCCACCGCTATCCGAGTCTTCGAGGACAGCAGTGCTCTTGCCTTGTGCGCGCATCATCGGTCGCAGAGCGACCTATAGATACGCGCTACCCGTTGGAATCTTCTTGTTGTAGCGCAGGCATCCTGCCTGCATCGGAATGTGATTATGAGGTGGGTTACGTTATTTTATTATTTTCCCTTGAAGCATCATACGTATAGGGCTTATGATTGGTGCTTATATTTTGTAAGCATGAATGACGAAGAGTTAAATGAAGTAACCGATCAGTTCCCTCTTGAGATGGATGAAGCGGCGGAAGCTTTCCATCCGATGCTGACCCTCGCGTCGAAGAAGATGCATAACCGAAGACGAGGGGCGAATTTCCATCGGGCATTCATCGGGATGATAGATTTCGCGGGCGACCAGAGTCCGGAACTTGATGGTATCAACGTGAGCTTGGAAGGCGGCGTGCTTGTCCCCACAGCAGGTTTGCCTGAGGGGTTAACCGTCGAGGAAAGCGGGGATGGCTACCGCGTGGGGGGCAGGGCGTCCGACGACAACCCGTATGCCGTATTAGACATATTCCCCGATGGCAAAAGTCAGACTGGTAAGCTGATAATCGAACGTGACGGTTGTGACCCTGTCGAGGAGACTTACGAATTCACACCGTCCGGTTTGCACTGGCTGTTTGATGTCACTGAGAGTCTCGTGTGGGCGTTTTTCATCGCGATGCTCATACGCATCTTCCTCTTTCAGACATTCTTCATCCCGTCAGGCTCGATGCAGCCCACCTTGTTTGAAGGCGACCGTATCGTGGCCAACAAACTGTTGTATAATCTCCGTATGCCGAAACGCGGGGAGGTAGTCATCTTCAAGGTTTTCAGCCATACGAGCGCGGAAGAACTGGAACAGGCCACTCCCGAACGATTGCTGACATTGGGGAGATCGTCATTCACAAAGAATCCCAAGTTCGGCGACAGGTTCATCATGCGCGACTACATCAAGCGCGTAGCCGGACTTCCGGGGGATGAGGTGGAGATACGCGACAAGCAGTTGTTCATCAACAGCGAAAGGGTTGATGAGCCTTGGATTACCGAGCCGAAATATGATTTCAGCTATACATATGGTCCCGTCGTGGTTCCCGAGGGACACCTGTTCGTGCTTGGCGATAATCATAACAACAGTCAGGACAGCCACAAGTTAGGATTCCTTCCGCTCGAAAATGTGGTCGGCAAGGCGATGTTCGTGTTTTATCCGGCAAAACATATTACACTGATAAAATAATATGACCAAGGGGAAACGAATGGTATCGGCACGGATAAGCGACTCGGAACTTGAAGTGAAGCTTCGGTCCGAAGGTTACAGGAACATAGCGGGAATAGACGAAGCGGGAAGGGGAGCCTTGGCCGGTCCGGTTGTGGCGGCGTGTGTAATCCCCGGGCAATGTCTCAATCCCGAAGGAATCACCGACAGCAAGAAACTGGCACCTGCGATGCGGAAAGAACTCAATATTCGAATATTCAGGAACGCATTGGCGATAGGTATCGGTATCGTTGATGCCGCCGAGATAGATAAGACCAATATTCTCGCCGCGACAATCAAGGCAATGCAGATGGCCCTGTTCGATTGCGAGCCGTATCCCGATGCCGTCATCGTTGACGGCAACCAGGGGTTTGCGGCGGATATCCCGGTGAAGACCCTCGTAAAGGGGGACAGCCTTTCATTTGCGGTGGCCGCCGCGTCGATAGTGGCGAAAGTCAAACGGGATTCGATCATGTCCGGGCTGGCTGATACGATCAAGGGATACGGTTTCGAGAAGCATAAGGGTTACGGGACATCCATTCATCTCGAAGCGATTCGAACACTTGGCCCCTCGGATGAACATCGCCTTACCTTCGCCCCCCTCAGCAAACGGAACCAGGAACTCATGTTCGATGGTGATGATGGAGTTAGAAGTTGATGTCCGGCTCCCGTCGGGAAACCGGTCTCGTCGCCGAGAATGCCGCGGTTGAATATTTGGAAAACCTCGGATTCGATATCCTCGAACGAAATTACAGGAAACGGTACGGGGAGATTGATATCATCGCCCGTATGGATGACTGCATTCACTTCATCGAGATCAAATCCCGGCGTTCACCTTCCGGTATCGAACCTGTCGAAAATTGGGGGGATGAGCAGCGGGAGCGTTTCGTGCTTCTTGCCGGGGAGTATCTGGCCGGGCATCCGGGATTATCGAAGACTGGGAAAACGGATGTCAGCCTTGATTTCATTGGTGTTGAGCTGGGGCTCACGGGGGATGTCCTCAGTATCGAGTTCATAAGGGATGCATTCCGCCCGGAATGATTGAGTCTGCCTCATAAATGTATGTCTTCGGATCGCGGGCACCCTTGGGGCTGTTGAAAAAGCTGAAAAATAGGGACTGGCCTTTAGAAATGGAGAACGCAACTTCCGAACAGCGCATTATACCTGTTGCCCAACGCCTACTCTACTGAGGCCTGTCCCATTTTTTCGGCACATCCTTACTTATTCGACGGCCCCACCCTTGCCCGCATGAGGATTTTGGATTTAATAATATATGCGGGCAAGGGTGCCCGCGATCCAGTGAATGGTGCAGTTTAAACTGTCTCGAAAACAAAGTTGTGTCACAAAGAGCCGTTCTTAGGGATGATTGGTCTTACAAACGAACTACCCGTTTACATTTATCATTATCTATTGACAAATCACCATCTCCATTCTAAGATTTCCATTCGGCTCTGATGTCGCGGGAAGGATTGATTTACCTGAAGGAGTCAGAATAAGAATGAGCGAATCGGAAGAACTTTACAAAGAAGGGATCAGCGCATGTAAGCAGAAGGATTTTGAGAAGGGTGAGGACCTTTTAATGCGGGCCACTATGGCCGATGAGGAGAATCATCTGGCCTACAACGCATTGGGCAAGGTCTACAGGATCCAGGGTGATTTCGACCAGGCCGCGGCCCACTTTCATAAGTCGTTCCAGATCAGACCTGATTTCTCCGAGGCGATGTTGAACCTCGGCGATTTGTACTACAAGCAGGGCATGTATGATGAAGCCAAGCGGGAATACCAGCGTGTTGTCGAGTTCGACCAGAAGAATTTCGAGGGGCATTTCGGACTCGGTAATGTGTATCGCAAGCAGGATAAAAATAAGGATGCAACGAACGAGTATGACAAGGCCCTCGAATTGAAGAAGGACGATTACCAGGCCTACAACAACCTTGGTCTCTGTCATATAAACCGTGACAATTTTAATGATGCGATTTACAATTTCAAGATGGCCCTCGAACTCAGTCCGGATCTCGCAAAGGCGCATATGAACCTTGCACGATGTTACGAGAGGACGGATCGCTTCAAGGAAGCATCGCGGGAATGGGAGATGTTCATCGATTCGGGCATCGAGGGCGAGGAACTCGATCTGGCCATCGACCGGCTGGCCGAATGCAAAGGTAAATTTTAGCTTAATAGGTCTTGAGATAAAGCGAACCAACCGGACGCAAGAATAGTCTTATGATATGAAGACTGAATATTCTTCTCGTGGGAAGTTGACAGTCATGATATTATATGATATATTCTTTGCAACAAAGGGGGAGCGGTAGGGGAATTGGTGTATAACTATTGCAGGGACGTTGCCTTCCGAGTTGGATTCCCAGATGGACCTAAATGAATATGATAGGCATGGGTTTGCGCCCATAAAATACATGTTGTCAACGGGATATTTATATGATAAATTTTCTCGCTGATTTAGCTGGTTTTGGGATTTCATACATATCATAGAAGCCTTCAATATGTGAAGGCGAAAAAAACATTTTAAGCGAGGTTAGTTTTTATGAGAGTCTCAAAGAAAGGTTTTACACTGATTGAGCTCTTGGTGGTCATCACGATCATCGGCATCCTTGCAGCTATTGCTTTGCCTAACTATATCAAGGCGAAGGATAAAGCCAAGGAAGTCGAGGCGAAGGCAAATCTCCACTCGATCCAGATCGCGGTGGAGAGATACAACACTGACCATCATGAGTACCCGCCATACCTGCTCGGCGGGGACAGTGACGGATGGCTCTACTGGCACTCTGAATGGGATGATGGAAGTCCTAACCCTGTTTTACCGTCCAACACCTGGGTCCAGGACCCACTTGTTGAGTACAACTACATGGTTAGTTATCCTGAGAACCCGTTCATCGATGCCGGCGATGGTAAACTCATCATCGACTCAACGTCATTTATACCTGACCCACAGCAGGGTGACGGCGACCCGCGATTCGGGTACAAAGGTAACATCATGGGATGCGGTCTTGACGACCCGAACTTCTTCCGTGATGCGCACCCGAACCTTCCCTACAGTCGAATCGAGACAAAGAGGACCCTCGACAGGGGTACCTACGATCCAAGCGATCTCGGCTATCCGAGTCCGGATGATTCACCCGGTAACTTCCCCGGTCTCTATTACAACTTCGGTGGACGCTACAACCCGGGCACCCAGAAGATTATTTTCACCTTCTGGCCGGGCAACTTCTTCTATCGCTCCGCGACTGATATTCAGCCGGCGCGAAGTGGTTATTCATGGCCATACCCGAACACCAACTACCAGGGGCACGTCCTCAGGTATATGCTTGGTGTATGGGGTTCGCAGCGCACACCTGGTAAGGACGCCATCAGGCTTCAGGAGGTTACTCCCGACACGGACCAGGAGACGGTTTACTGGAGACTGCCTCCACCGTGGGGCGGCGTAGCCGACTGGCCGTGCGGATACACGGGGCAGCATTCCAGCCAGAATGGTCTGGGTCTTCCCGCGGTATTCGGCGGCGGCGACCACGTCCTTGGGCCCTGGTGGCCTTCTGACCGTGATCCCAACACCCTTGGGCACTTCATCTACGGCGCGCCCGATGGAGTTAAAGACGGCCTGATCCTCATACTGACGACAGGTGCGGAGAAGAGCGCGATTGTAGATTAGTTTGTCACTATCGGGGTGGCGTGCCAGCCACGCCGCCCCGTGGAATTTACAAGCACTGGCCCCACTATCGGGCCTTCGCTGATAAAATTTTTTATGGAAGTGATACCATGACGAGAGCAAAGCAGAACGGTTTCACCCTCATCGAGTTATTGGTGGTAATCACTATCATCGGTATCCTTGCGGCCATCGCCTTGCCGAACTATATCAAGGCGAAGGACAAAGCCAAGGAAGCCGAAGTGAAATCAGCTTGCCACACCATCCAGATCGCTCTTGAGAGGTATGCGACCGACCATTCGGGCAAATACCCCAAGTATGTCTTCGGTGGTGACAGGCGAGGCTGGTCACCGGATATTATCGACGGCGCCGTTTATGGGTGTGTTGGTGTGGTTATCCCGCCAAGACCCCCAATGGACGCACTGATTCATTTCGGGTACGTTGAGAGTTATCCTGATAACGCCTTCATCGATCCGGGCGAGGGACGCACATCGGTCATCTTCTGGACCGGCGGCACAATCGCCCTTGGTTGGGGTGACCCGAGATTTGGGTACACCGGCGAGATTATGGGTAACTGCCTTAACGACCCGAAATACCTGTGGGAGGACAACGGCTCTGGCCCCGAGCTTGGTGATGAGCAGTACTGCATCTACCAGTGGGCAGGCACCATCAACAACATGACCGCTATGGTTCAGAACCAAACTCCCAACAACCCGTTCTACGGAATGGGCGGTCTTCCCCAGTGGCTTGCCGGTGGCGGCGGATCGGATGTTGCGAGCGGCCAGACGATCAACGCGTTCTGGGCCGGCGAATTCTTCTATCGCTCAGCCGGTGATTTCTTTATCACCAATGCTACTGCATTGCAGAGCATTTCCGCGGATCAGGTTGAAACAATCTGGGATTGGCCGTACTCACGCATCAACAGGTACCTGTTGGGTGGCTACGGTTCCCCGAGAACCCAGGGATTGGATGTTATCCGCTTAACCCACATCAGTGGTGCAGCGGCTGATAACCGCACGGGTTTTCTTTCCAGCGATGACTACGTGACTCATCCCGAGTTCAGGGATGATCCCACTGACCCATCGTCAGCCTGGTTCGACGTTCACATGTCCACCCCCGAATGTTTCGGTGGTGGCGGATTCGGCACCGCGCCGACATTCCCATATTGGACCGAGTACAACAGGGAATGGATGTACGGATCGCCTGATGGATATAAGGACGGTGTTATCATCACCCTTATCTCCGGATCGGATTCGCACAAGTTCAATTAAGTTTTTGGTTTGGGATAGATCCATCATCCCACTTTCTGTAGCACTAATTAATGTTATTTACATTTTTCTCAGTGGTGATGATGGTGATATCCGTTCAGCTCCGGTGCTTGGATAAGTTATCAGTGAAACCGATAGTAACGCGCCCCCGAAAGGGGGTGCTTCTTGTTGTCGGAGGAAACCGATTCAAAGTTGTCATTGGGGACAGTCCCGCTAAGACTTGGGACAGTCCCCAATGGCACTTGTTTAAGGGTTGTATCGCTTTTATGA
>CBDVBS010000172.1:0-7626 GCA_965372275.1 uncultured bacterium
ATTATGGAATTGCCGCTGTTTCAGATCTTTCAGGATCAAAGGATGTGGTTTTTCGCTGGACGGCTTGCGGGTTGGTTCAGTTTATCCTACCAGTTTCCTCCCGGCGGGAACATTGCGAGAAATGAATCTGTGCCGCCGTGCGATACGTGTTCATCAACATCCGGTCCCGGGAACGAGTCGATAATTCCTTCAAAAGATCCCGACACGAATATATGCCCGATTGCATCAAGGGCGATGCTTTCCGCCCTGTCTCCTTTTGTCCCGGCGCTCTCGCCACCCCATGTGAGAGCCCATTGGAGGTCACCCGCGAGGTTGAAGTAGCTCAGGAATGAGTCGCGTCCCCCGCTGGATGTGAATTCGAGCACTCCGTCGCCGGGATCGAAGTCGACGGTATCCATGAATGTGCCGCAGAGTATTATGCCGCCCATATCGTCAGTGACTACACCACATGCCTTATCGATACCGGAACCTCCCCATGCCCGGGTCCATTGCCAGATACCGTTGGTGTCGAATTTCGAGAGAAATGCGCTTGAGGAGCCGGTACCTGTATATTCATTAACTTCCGGGCCGGGATTCATATCAACCGTGCCGACGAATCTGCCCGTGATGTAGATATCGTCGGTACTGGAAACACACAACCCCGGCGCCTGATCGCGGCCTGCGTCCCCCCCCCATGTGCGTACCCACTGGAATTCTCCCATCTGGTTGAATTTGCTCAGGTAGATATCCATGTAGTCATGGGCGGTGTGTATCTCTTCACCAAGGCCGGGATCGAAATCGGCGGTTTCCGTGAAGTTACCAACGATGTAGATGTCATTGAAGCTGTCGAAATCAATATTGACCGCTCCCTGCCGTCCGTAATCCCCCCACGTGCGGACCCACAGGAAATCACCGTTGGCGTCGAGTTTCAATATAAACGAATCGAACCAGTTAGTTGATCCCAGGTGATTATCAATTCCAGGCCCCGGATCGAAATCGACAAGGTCCAGATATTCCCCAACAATGAAAAGGTCGCCAGTTTTATCAACCGCTACCTGGTATGGCACCGAGGCGCCGGCCCCCCCCCATACTTTGGTCCACTGGTGCTGGCCATCCGGACTGAATTTGCTCAGGAATGAATCGCCATATGATGTTCCATGGGATTGAAATTCCACGATGCCCGGTCCCGGATCGAAGTCGACCGTTCCGATGAAATCGCCGGTCACATAGATGTTGCCCAGGTTGTCAAGAGCCACCCCCCGGCCCCTGTCATAACCGTCCCCTCCCCACGCGCGAACCCACTGAAGCTGCCCCATCGCGTTGTATTTCACGAGGTATGTATCAAGATAACCGTTTGAGGTATGCTCAATCAACGGAGGGCCCGCGTCAAAATCCACGGTGCCCGTGAAATACCCCACGGTAAAGGCATTCCCTGAGTCATCCGCGACCACATGGTTGGCGGTTTCGTCCGGTATAGGCATGTAGTTGGGGTATGTACCTTCCGGCGGGATGACTTCACTGCCCCAGGTTCTTGCCCAACCCTTTGGGCCTTCATCCGCGATGGTGAAAGTGTGGGTGAAGTATGAGCAAACCGGTTCGTCGGGCAGTAATCCGCCGTAGTGCATCGCTTCGGACTGAACGGTGATTAACAACTCGCCGGAGCCGTGTTCAATCAGACCGTAGCCCACGAGTTCGACTTCATACATGCATGAATCATCCCCACCGCCTAATTGGTCAGCCTCTTCGTAGGGAAGTGCGGCTAAGGATTCGACATAGACAACATTATCCTGCGCGTTGAAATGGTCGCGAGTATCAATTTGCAGCTTCAACCGTCCGCCGCTTATGCCGGTTATTTCATCATGGTAGAGGGAATTCTCCAGTTCAGTTATTATTACATTATATGCTTCGGACCTGTTGGCTTTCTGCGGGAAATCGTCTGGAATATCATATGGTATATCACCCTGTGGAATTGCCCAGCAGGCGTCCACGGCATAATTGAATATCAAACCACCGCTTAAATCGATAGAGTAATGCCGCACATTCTGCTGACCTGACGAGAACATCCCACGGTTACCGGTCGCCAACGATGTCAACGGGTCGTTGGCCTCAAGGTCGTCGGCGAAATACTTGTAGCCGTTGATCGTGCAGTTGAAACCCGCTTCCAGGGCGGGTGTGCCGAGAAGACCATCCTTGTAGCAGAAGATCGTCTCGCCATGCGGGAATTCCGATGGGTTCCACCAGCGGGTGTAACCGTCGGGGTTGAGCAGCCGTGTGTCACCATCCCCCGGCATGATCAGATCCGGGTCGTGAAAACCTGACAATGACCCGTGTGTGATAAAGATGCCGCACACATCGAATCCGGTGAACTGGTCTAATCCCAGATAAGGATTTCTCAACCCGATATCTACATCAAGGATGTTCCCGTTGATTTGGGGCGGATTCACGAGGCTCAGGTGAAGGTTCGGCGGCGGTTCAAGGAATTTAAGCGCATTGAGGTGCAATGCGGATTCGCGCAGGGGAATAATGTCGATCGTACCGAGGGCGGGATCGATTACGAATGTGTACATGCCTAAAAGGGAATGAGTGATTCCCCTTGTAATGCCGAATTCTTTCATGGTTTCAGGGTGGGTTGCCTGAACGGCTCCGGAGCATCCGACAAATGACAATATCCCCATTATGATCAGGGTTGATAAACATCGATGAATCATATACGCCTCCGCGTTACACGCGTGGATTATGTCCTTCAAGGTATTCCAAGTAAAGCATACCATGATATCGGATGTTGAAACAGGAAGTACGGTTCGCCCCGGTTATGCTAAAATCATCCCCTGTAATGTCCCGAGACAAAAGGAAAAAGGATAATTGCATTCAGCCACCGCCATCGCAGAAGTGATACTGAGATCAAACAGATGAAATGAAGAACCCGTGTATAAACGCGGGTTATTATTATTGCTGGTCTACCAGTTGCCGTCCGGGCCGAACCTCGCCAGGAAGATATCGGTGCCACCGTTGGATGTGCGCAGATCGACATCCGGTCCGGGGAAGAAGTCGCATGTTTCCTCGAAGTTGCCCGCGACGAACATGTTCCCGTCAGGGTCCGCTGTTACACACCCTGCTCTATCACCAAATGTACCGCCGGTACTCTCCCCGCCCCAGGCAAGGGCCCAGATGAGATCACCTTCGGTTGTGTATTTGCCGAGGAAAGCGTCCCTTCCCCCACTCGAAGTCAGTTCGTAAGTCCCGGGTCCCGGGTCAAAATCGACTGTTGATGAAAAATCACCAGTCATAAGCAAACCGCCTAAATTGTCAGAAGCGATGCAGGTGGCAACAGTAACTCCATCCCCGCTGAGTGTTTTTACACCCAACCAGTTACCGTCACAATCGAACCTGGATGCAAAGGCATCAGCGCCGCCATTTGCCGTTACGATATTGATGCCATCACCGGGATCGAAATCGACTGCACCAACGAATCTTCCCGTTATAAAGACATCATCCGAATCGAGGACTTTGATTCCATTTGCCTGATCGTAACCCGCAGAGCCTCCCCATGATTTTGCCCATAAGAAATTACCGTCCTGGTCAAATTTACTGAGATAAGGATCCGAGTACCCGTGGCACGAGAGCAATTCAACACCTGGTCCCGGGTTAAAATCAGTGGTACCTGATCCATAAAAACTCCCGGTGAAAAATGGGTTGTTCGAGGAGTCAAAATCTATATTGACGACAGCCTGTCTGTAATTGCCTCCCCAGGTTTTAGCCCAGATGTAGTTACCAGACTGATCGAGTTTCATCACAAACGCATCGAAGTCGTTCGCGTCACCAATGTGTTCGTCAACGCCGGGACCCGGGTTGAAGTCGGTGGTACCAATATACTCACCACCGACATATAGATGTCCGGTGTGGTCCTTGATTACTTTATATGGGGTTGTGGCATTCGTTCCGCCCCAGGTCAAAGTCCACTGGTGGATGCCTTCCTTATTGAACTTGGAAAGGAATGCATCGCTTAAGGTGGGGTTGTGCGACTGGTGCACATCGCTGCCGGGCCCGGGATCGAAATCGGCGGTTCCAATGAAATCCCCGGTAATAAATATGTCGTCGGAATCATCAATATAAAGGCCCCGGCATCGGTCGTGCCCCTCACCACCCCAGGTGAGCGCCCAGGTGTAGAGACCGTATGGATCATATTTAACGAGGAACATGTCAAATCCCCCGTTCGATTCCCTCATTTCGATACCCGGCCCGGGATCGAAATCAATGGAATTCCCGAAGTAGCCTATGGAATATACATAACCGAAACTGTCGGTGGCCACCCCGGAACCACGTTCATCTTTTGCCGCGTAATAAGACGGGCATCCCTCGGCAACGAAATCGCTTCCCCATGTCCTGGCCCACCCCTTGGGGCCAATATCCGCAATGTTTGTTGTATATTTGAAATACGCGCAGACCGGTTCGTCCTGGAGGATATTGCCATAACCGACAACTTCCGATTGAACGGTAACAAGTATGTCGGCTGCACCGCTGTGTGATATCCCGATGCCAGACCATTCGATTTCATGGATGGCTGAGTCTTCTCCGCCGCTGACCTGCGTGGCATTTTTGAAAGGAAATCCCACTTCGGATTCGGCGAAGACTACATTTTCCGATGCATTGTAATGGTCGCGAATATCTATTTGCAACTTCAACTTACCACCGGTGAAACCGGAGGTATCATCGTGGTAGAGGGTGTTCTCCAGTTCCGTGATGACCATATTGTATGCTTCGGGACGGTTTGCTTTCGGCGGGAAATCGTCCGGGATATCATATGGTATGTCACCCTGTGGAATTGCCCAGCAGGCGTCAACGGCGTAGTTGAAGATTAACCCGTCACTGATGTTTATTGTATAGTGCCGGACATTTTTCTGACCTGCCGAGAACATACCCCTGTTGCCGGTGGCCAACCAGGTCAATGGATCATCGGGTTCGAGTCCGTCGGCGAAATATTTATAACCGTTGATGGTACAGTTGAAATCCGCGACATCGTCCGGTGTACCGAGGAGGCCGTCCTTGTAGCAGAAAACCGTCTCGCCATGAGGAAATTCCGATGGGTTCCACCAGCGGGTGTATCCATCCGCGTTCAGTAGACGTGTATCACCTTCACCCGCCATCACAATTCCCGGATCGTGAAATCCTGTGAGTGATCCCCTGGTTATGACAATGCCGCATATGTCAAAACCCGTGAATTCAACCAGTCCCAGGTAAGGGTTCCTGAGCCCGATGTTGACATCGATGACATCCCCATTGAAGTACACCGGGCCTTCAAGTGAAAGGTGAAGGTTCGGCGGCGGTTCGAGGAATTTCAGCGCATTGAGATGTAATGCAGAACCTCGCAAGGTAACTACTTCGACAGTGCTATTATTGGGATCGCAAATAAATGTGTAATAACCCAGAAGTGCGTGGCTTTCATCCGTTTGGGCTTGCTGTACCGTGCTATCCGCTAATAATGTCTGAAAGGGTGAGGTGGAGCATCCGACAAATGACAATATCCCCATTATGATCAGGGTTGATAAACATCGATGAATCATATACGCCTCCGCGTTACACGCGTGGATTATGTCCTTCAAGGTATTCCAAATAAAGTATACCATAGTAGCGGAAGTTGAAACAGGAAGTACGGTTGGTTCCAGTTATGCTAAAATTATTCCTTATATGAGCCGAGAAGGGAAAAAGAAATTGGTTGAGAATGAAAACCCGCCATCACCGAAGATCGAAGCGGATAAGTGGCGGGATTGTGACGCCGAACTTACCGAAGATCTGTGGCTGATACCCGGCCGGGACAGCAGCGGAGAACATTCGGCCGATTACCATGGGAATTTCGTCCCGCAGATAGCGAAGAGACTTATGCTCCGTTTTACCGCTCCCGGAGATACCGTGCTGGACGGGTTCTTAGGTTCCGGGACCACCCTCATAGAATGCAGGCGGCTTGGACGTAATGGCCTGGGGCTCGAACTGAGCGACGAGATATGCGCCCTGGCGAGAGGGCGTTTCAAGGGTGAGGCGAATAAGTATGATGTTCGGACCGAAGTGCGTTGTGTCGACTCCTCATCGAAGAAAGCAGCGGAATCCTGTAGAAGTTTTTTGAAACGGATGGGGCATGAATATTTCGATCTGCTCATACTTCATCCGCCCTACTCCGACATCATAAAGTTTTCCGAAAATGAGGATGACCTGAGCAGCCTCAAGGGTCCGGAGGAATTTACCGAGGGTTTTATGTCTGTGTTCACAAACCTGCTTCCGTTTCTGAAGGATGATGGATTCATCGGCGTGGTGATCGGGGACAAGTATGAGAAGGGGGAAGTGATTCCGCTTGGGTCGCTGCTGCTACAGAGGATGCTGGCGACGGGGGACGTGCGGCTGAAAGGTTTTGTAGTGAAGGACATCCAGGGCAACCGCGCGAAACGTAACAAGGAGCACCTCTGGCGTTACCGCGCACTGAAGGGCGATTTCTTCATATTCAAGCATGAGTATATTTTGGTAATGCAGAAACGTGCATCGGCATTTTTCGGGAAGTGATATGGCATACGACGACAAAGCAATAATGTTCGATATGGACGGGGTGCTCTACCGGGGAACATCGGGGCTTCCACGCGCGGGGGAAGTGGTCGAATGGGTTCGCGCGCAGGGAATGAAGGTCGGATTCATCACGAATAATTCGACACGCACACTGCAAACATTCCAGGAACGTCTTGCGGGATACGGTATCAAATCCGAGATTGACGAGATAATGACATCATCGGTTGCGACGGCGGAATTTTTGCGGAGCAAGTACGGCGAAGGCGGTACGGCATTTGTCATCGGCATGGAGGGAATTGGTGAAGCGATGAGCAGTGTCGGTATTGATGTTGTTGAACTCGGTGATGGTCGTAAGTGCGATTATGTGATCGTGGGAAT
This sequence comes from uncultured bacterium, assembly GCA_965372275.1. Classification (GTDB taxonomy): domain Bacteria; phylum JAJVIF01; class JAJVIF01; order JAPKYR01; family CAZSPL01; genus CBDVBS01. Next base: position 6,907 of record CBDVBS010000172.1, read on the forward strand.
GTCGCTGGATTTTACATATCAGCATTTGCTGCGGGCGCAGCAGGAGATTCTTGTCAACAAGGCGCTGTTTATCGGGACGAACGGTGACAGGACATTTCCATGGAATGATGGGACGGTACGTCCGGGCGGCGGTACGATGGTCGCGGCGGTTGTGGCCTGCACATATGTCGAGCCGGTTATTATTGGGAAGCCCGAGTTGCATATGATCGAACAGATGGCCGGACGCTATGGATTCAGGCCCGATGATTGCCTGATGGTTGGCGACAGGCTCGACACCGATATCGTGTTCGGGAATCGATTCGGCGCGCATACCCTGATGGTGCTGACGGGAATATCCTCGAGAGAAGAAGGGGAGAATGCTGAGGGTGATTTGAGGCCTGATTTTATTTTGGACGACTTGCAGGGGTTTGAGGGAGTGGTGGAGAAGTTGTGGGGCGGGTAAGGTGTCCAACAGGAGCGCTGGCTTCCAGCCGGCATGATTAAATAAATTCCGCCAGTAGGAAAGTCATGACCCACGAAATGGGATTCGTGGGTTACGCGGACGAGTTGATTATCCGAACCACGACCGTCAGGGAGTGGACATCTGATTAAAACACTGACAAACTCCCAAGAAGTCGCTTGTCAGTGGCACCCGGAGGAAGATTTATTTGTATCAGGCGGACAGGCTGGGGCTGTTGAAAAAGTCGCGTTGATGTAGCATAATACAAAAATGTTAGGTGA
>CBDVBS010000173.1:0-7611 GCA_965372275.1 uncultured bacterium
CTTTCGACGCGGCATTCTTTTCGGCTTTCAATATCTCGACTTTGGTTATCAGTTCCCTGCGTTTTTCATATAGCTCAACCAGCGGATCGAGTTCTATGCCGGTCTCCCGGAACTTCAGGATTTTATAGAGCTCATCCTTCTCTGCGATTATACGTTTGATATCCAGCATTTCATCTTACTCCAGTGATTCTTCTATTTGACTGGTTTCAGTCACATGTAATAGTTGCTTGTAACACTGACAAACTCGAAGACTCGCTTGTCAGTGCCACCCGATGTACATCAAGGCACCCGATATGCATCAAGCCACCGCGTGCAGGCAAATAATCCGAGCCGCGACCGTGAGGGAGCGGACACTTCTTGAGACCTGAAACGAGACGCAGTTTACCGCAAAGGGACGGTTTCTGGAAGGGGGTGGGTTGGCGATAGCGCATCTTTCGTTTAAAATGCGGCAGGTATGATAAAAACATATTCACGTCACGTACGAGGTAGAGCAGTATGGACAAAGAAACACTCAAGAAAGCAGCCGGCATCGAAGCGGTGAAATTTGTTGAAGACGGAATGATCCTTGGACTCGGCACCGGGAGCACGGTGCGTTACAGTATCCTGGAAATCGGCCGCCGTATTAAAGAGGACGGGCTTAACGTCAAGGGGATACCCACCAGCAGGGGAACAACCGAATTGGCCCGGGAGTTGGGAATACCGCTGACCGATTTCAGCGAAGTCGAAAAGATCGACCTGACCATCGACGGAGCGGATGAAGTTGACCCGCACTTCAATCTCATCAAAGGTGGCGGCGGAGCATTACTCAGGGAAAAAATTGTTGCGTCACATTCAAAGGAAATGGTTGTCGTAGTTGATGAATCAAAGCTCGTTCATGATCTCGGCAGTTCTTTTCCCCTGCCCGTCGAAATCGTACCGTTCGGCTGGGAAGCGACTCACCGCCTGTTCGAGACGTTCAACTGCGAAAGCGTCGAACTGCGTAGAAACGAAAACGGTGAACCTTACACGACCGATAACGGTAATTACATACTGTTGTGCAAATTCGAAATTATCACCGCGCCTGAATTGACCGAAAGGTTTGTTGATGCCATCCCCGGCGTTGTCGAGTGCGGCTTGTTCGTGGATATGTGCCAGGCAATTGTGGTTGCCGGAAGTGACGGCGTGAAGGTCCTGACAAATCGCGCATAACGGCAGGATGGCCAAGGCGGCTCTCACCGGAATGACCCGCATAATCGTTATATCGGATATCCACCGCGGCTTAACCCCTCCGGAAACCGTCGAGAAAGTCTTCGCGGAAATATGCGGCCTGAAACCCGACGCGGTTGCAGTCGCGGGAGATACAGGCGAACCTCTCAATAATTTCACCCGGGCTCTCGATATCATCTCGGCAATGGGAATTCCCGCCGCAATCGTACCGGGCAACCATGATGTATGGAACCGCAATAAACTCATACCGAGCAGGGAATTGTGGGAAACCCGTCTGCCTGAAGAAACAACGAAACGTGGTCTCGTCTATCTCGAAAACGAATCCCTCCTCGTTGATGAAACAGCGATAGTCGGCACTATTGCATGGTACGACTATTCAGCGGGTGACCCCAAAGGCGGGCACACTGTCGAGGAATACAAAGAACGAAGGCGTGAATTCATCGGCGATGCGCTCTATGTTGACTGGCCATGGGATGACATCGAGTTCTGCAAAAGGATTGAAACCCCCTTCAGGAAGCGCCTCGAAACGGCGCAGGCGGATAGTGATGTGAAGCATATACTCATCGTCACACATTCCCCAATATTTGATGAACAGATATTACGTAAACCCGATGACGCGAAATGGACATTTTCCAACGCATATTTTGGTAATCTTACTTTCGGGGAAATTGCGCGCGGGTTCGACAAGGTGCGCACCGTGGTCTCCGGGCATACCCATGCGGGTATGAAAGGAGTCGTGAAGGTGGACGGGAGAGAGATCAACGTGGTAACACTGGATTCGCAATACGGCGCGCCTGAATATGTATGGGTGGAATTTTGAAGCTGAAGCCGGAAACATTTGCAAAGCTGTTTACCATCGCCATCGGTCTGATGGGCCTCTATTTTCTTGCCCTCTGGTTCAGCAACATTATCGTCCGACTTCCATTCCCCTACCCGATTGAATATCTCGAGGACGCCATCTTCTTCCACGCACTGAGAATACATGAGGGGCAACCGCTCTACATCAACCCCAACGATGGCTTCGCCGCCATCATCTACGTGCCCGGTTATTTTTACCTGCTGGCCGGACTATTCAAGATCTTCGGCCCGTCAATTGTCACCGCGCGTGTTATCAGCCTGTTATGCACGTTGGGAATAATGACGCTGCTATTACATTTATCTTTAAGAAAACTGAAATTCCCGGCATCACTCGTTCCGATAAGTGTCTACCTTTCATTGCTCTACGCCCACTTCGCGGGTTACCAGGATGTGGGCAGAGTCGATCCCCTGATGGTTCTGATGGTGCTCGGGGGATTGTTCATCATCGGTGACGGCACCAGGGGAATGAAACGAACCATCGTCGGGATTATCCTGGTGAGCTTAGCCTGTTATGTTAAACAACCCGCATTGGCATATTTGCCGTTCATCTATGCATTCATGATCTTCAAAGACAGGAAATCCGGCATATATGCAACATTCGCGTCCATCATCTTCCTCGCCTTGATATTCCTCATCGCCAATCTCATAACCCATGGTTGGTTCGGATATTACACGCTGAATGCGCCGATGCATCACAAACTGTGGTGGGACAAAGGCAAACTTATACTCTACGGCGGATTCCTCAAGTATCCCGTTCGGGGTATTCTCTATCTTCTTCTTTCTTCTTTTATCTACTTCCTTTTCAGGCTGTACGGTTCAAGACGCGAGCCGCTCAATATCTTCGAAGCAGCGCTCCCGGGTGCGGCAATTGCGACGATCGTCCCATACATGAAGGAAGGTGGTTATTTCCAGGACTTGCTCCCATTCTATACACACCTGTGTTTTCTTCTACCCTTTGCACTTTCCCTGAAACCGATTCCCGGACCAGGTAAACCAGCCACCAACGGGAGAGTGAAAGTTAATCCGGCGATCCCGCTGATTCTGCTCGGACTCATCATCCACTGCGGGCATAGCATAATGCCCCTGAAGGTCGATGATGCCGCGGTGAATCCGTGGACCGAATTCGTGCCGAAGCAGGGCAACAAACTGATCGGTGATTATTACGTGGAAAAGATCAGGGAAGTTAAAGGTGAAATATTCATGCCGTCCCTCGGTTATTACGGCTGGCTTGCGGGACACGAGGCGGGTTATGTCGGGGTGGCCTTAACCGACCTCCTGGGGATGGAAGTCCAACCTGAACCGCTTGTAAACGACGTAAAATCAGGACGCTATGTCCTTATCTGTCTGCCGGATTACTTCCGTGCCGAGGACTACTGGGGCGGGCAGTTCATCGAATTCGGATATACAGGCCCATCACAACTCATTCCCTGGCCTGGGAAGGAATTCGACCTGTGCCCGAATATTGAAATCCCACCGAATAATATATATACCCGCCACGATCAGTAACAATATTCCATCTGAACGCATCTAAATTCCATCTGAACCCATCTATATATGCAGGATCATATCCTTTTACTTTTACCAAGAGTATCCCCTCAAATACATTCCGCAAATCCGAACCACGACCGTAAGGGAGTGGACATCTTCGGATATTCACATGCTACTGAAGAGTTATAACCGTCCCATGAAACCAGAAAAGCTTACCCGCGCTTTTGTCCACTCCCTTACGGTCGTGGTTCGGACAAAATATGCGTGCCATATAATTAGCTTAACCGGTTTTATCCCGGGAAATATCCCAAATCATTAAATTGCATAAGAATCCACAAATATCGCGGCATACACGCAACACGATATTATTTCAGAATGAAAAAACTGAAGGAAAATATTATGACATTAGAAAATCCGATCCTCAGAATATCGCTGCTTGCAGCCTTGGGACTCATGGCCCTGGCGCTTGGAACCTGGCTCGTAATAAACTACTGGCCGCTCTTCCTCGTGGCTGGATTGGCCGGCGGCGGGTATTACATCTACCGCAAATCGAAATCCAATATCAACATTGCCGAAGGAATCACCGTCACGCCGGAAGCCCTGAACGATTATCTCTACAAGATCGTTAAGGAGCTGGAATGGGATATAACACCCATAATCAATCTCAGCGGGTTGGGCGAAAACCTCGCGGTGCGAATGAAACTGGACTTCCCGCCTGAACCCTCGAATGCCGCAGAATTCCATTCGCGCGTCATATATCTTCAGGGCTACATCGCACGGAGGCTCAATGACGACTTCCGTATCCATGATGTCAAGGTGGAGATTGAGGCCGATCTTCCGTCCCTCATCGGTGAACCGGCATATAGTTGATATCACGCTAAACCTGCAACTCGGCTTTCGCCATTATATGACTACATCTGACACAGCAAGCCTTGCGTAGGGGTGACCCGGAGGGTCACCATCCGATGCCAGGTGCTTTAGCTGGAGGGCAAGCCTCCGGCTCGCCCCTACGAGATACTTATAGAGCATGACATGACTTTAAACCCGGCTGTATTAAACCAGCCATGTGAATAAAAGATATGTTTTCTTTGTGGCACCCCTATCTAAGTCTTCGAGGATAGGGGTGGTCTTTTTATAGTGAGGAATTGTGAAGACATGAGGACCACCTTTCTGAAGACAGAAAGGTGCCACCCGGAAAGAGAATGGCGAAAGTCGAGTGCAAGTCATCTACCGTTATGTCCTTCGGGATATACGGTCTTTTTTTCGTTAAAATGGAATGCATGCTGTAAGAGCTGTGTGGTATATTTGATATGAACATCTTGGATATTAGTGGGGAGGCAGATGAAATGACAGAGGGTAAACGTCCATTCAAGATCCTGATCGTGGACGACGAAGAGCAGATAATCGACGTCCTCAAACAGAACTTTGAACGAAAAGGATACACCTGTGACTGGGCATATAATGGCGAAGAAGCTTTGGCGAAAGTCATCGCCGCTCCGCCGAACTTGATGGTCACCGACATCAAGATGCCGAAAATGGACGGCCTCGAACTCATCGAACGAGTCAGGGCAGAGGGTATCGAACTCCCGGTCGTTGTAATCACGGCGTTCTTCGATATTGACAATGCCATCAAAGCCCTGCGCCTCGGCGCGGTGAATTTCTTCAAGAAGCCTTTCGATTTCCAGTCTATTCACGACACTATCTTCAAAATTGAGAAGCTGAGATCAACCGAGGTCGAAAAACGACTCGCCCTTGATTTTCTCGAAACCGGGCGCATGCGTTTTATCATTCCGTCAAATATCGACCTGATCGACGGCGTGTCGAGTTACATCACCGACAGGGCCGTGGATGTCGGCATCATCCAATCCAAGCAGAAATTTTACACGCAGTTGGCCATCGACGAAGCTATCTCCAACGCCATACTCCACGGTAACCTGGGGATCAATGAACAAATGAGCAAGGAAGATGAAGAAAGATCCAGGGATGTCATTTACAAAGAGAGAAGACAGAATTCGGAATTCGCCGAAAAGAAGGTTTTCATCGATGCAACGATCAATACCAGTAAGCTCGAGGTAACGATTAAAGACGAGGGCATTGGATTCAACCATAACGAATTACCCGACCCGACCGACAAGGAAAATGTTTTCCGGTATCACGGAAGAGGGCTCTTCGTTATCAAGAATATCATGGATGATGTCTCATTCAACGAAAAAGGGAACCAGGTCACCCTTGTGAAGTTTAAATAACGAAGCAGTTTCCGTGGATACCCCCCCGCCTTCACTCCGAACTTCCCGGGGGATACTTGAGGATCAGACACAATGGAGCCAAAGTGGGATTTTGCCGGAACGGTGATGGGGGGGTTTCCAGGCGGTGTAATATTTTTCGACCTGGATGGGAAAATACTTATCTCCAACGATAATCTCAAGAGAATGTGCGGGTTTGATCCAATAGACCATACTGATTTCAACAATTTCAACAACGAGCCTTTCTTCGATGAAAATAACCAGCGGATCATGAATGATATTTTCCAGAATTCCCTGCATGGTATGACCAACAACCCAACGGAAGTTCAGTTTCATCGCCATGATGGACGTTTGCTGCATCTTGAAATATTTTGCGGACCGATCATGGATAATGAAGGGAAAATTGCAGCGGTATATATCCTCGCATTTGATATCTCCAAGCGTAAATTAGACGATAAGGAACGCGAAGAGATGCGTCTCGAATATCTCACCGCAAGCAGGATGGCCACCCTCGGCGAACTCGCCAGGGGTATAGCTCATAAAATCAACAATCCCCTCGCCGGGTTATTCGGATATCTCGAAATGCTCGCGGAGGATTATCCCGATGATGACCGGGTCGAGAAGTGCATTGCCCAGTGCAGGCGTATCGGCGATATAGCAGCAAATATGTCATACCACGGACGTAACACCGAGTTTCATGAGAGTACGAGGCTGGATATCAACGAACTCGTGGCGGAAACTCTCAAGCTCATAAGCGCATCGAAGCTTTATGATAATCTGCGTATCGAGACTGATTTAACGGACCTTCCAAAAACCGTAATTTTCAACCCCGGGGACCTGACACAGGTGCTTCTCAACCTGCTGCGTAACGCCCGCGACGCGGTCTGGGACAATAATAACGGCATCATTACGGTTCGAACATCCATGTGTGATAATGAGATTGTTCTATCCGTTTCCGACAACGGCGAAGGTATCCCCGAGGGCATACGGGAAATAATCTTCCAACCGTTTTTCACCACGAAATCAAGGGAGCAGCAACCGGATTCCTCGCCCGTGGGCAACGGGCTCGGCCTGTCAACGAGCAAGCATCTCATTGACCAAAACAGCGGGAGCATTGATTTCACCACGGAAACAGGTAAAGGCACCACATTCAACGTTTACCTGCCGCTGCTGTAATATCAGACCAATCCCACCCGATGAGAATTAGGATTTATTTCCCGGCATCAGAATGCCGGGCTACATGAGTAAAGAAACTTTCGTCATTCCCTATCCGTGTGCCACCGCTATCCGAGTCTTCGAGGACAGCGGTGTCTTACAACAAGCCTTATAAGAAGAGCATCTGCATTCCGGGTGGCACCTTTCTGTCTTCAGAAAGGTGGTCTTCATATCTTCTCAATCCCTCACTTCAAAAAAACAACCGGGTTTAAAATCACGTCATATGCAATGAGAATTAGGATTTATTTCCCGGCATCAGAATGCCGGGTTACATGAGTAAAGAAACTCTTGTCATTCCCTATCCGTGTGCCACCGCTATCCGAGTCTTCGAGGACAGCGGTGTTTCATCTGTGTGCCACCGCTACACGCGTCTTCGCTGATAGCGGTGTCTTACAAAAAGCGCGCATCATCGTTCGCTTCGGGAAACAGGGACGGGCCTTTAGAAATGAAGAACGTAATTTCCGAGCAGTGCCAGAACTTGTTGCTCAAGAACAACGCTACTGAGGCCTGTCCCGTATTAAAACCTATCCTTTTTTCAATAGCCAACCATGTGCGCGCATCATCGTTCGCTGGCGCTCACTATAGATACGCGCTACCCATA
>CBDVBS010000174.1:0-7597 GCA_965372275.1 uncultured bacterium
CGCTGATAGCGGTGCTCAACTTACACATCCCGGGGGCCACGCCCACGGCCGTCTTCGGCATTGGGCGTGTCCCACCGACTAAAACAAGAGCACGCCCAAACACGAAGACGTGTGTGGGCGTGGCACCCGGAATTGCTGACATATCCGAACCACGACCGTACCTGTCCGACGAAGCGTAGCGAAGGTGGAAGGGAGTGGACAAAGACACTGACAAGCTTAGAAATGTAAGTGGGATATTGATATTCCATGGACGCTTGTCAGTGCCACCCGGATACCAGGTATCCGAGCCGCGACCGTCAGGGAGCGACATAAGAAGCACGGGCAAGCTCGAAGACTCGCTTGTCCGTGGCACCACGACATCCTGTTGTTACGGGACACAGGTGTGCAACGAAACAATATTCTGTTATCCAAAATAATGTTCAGGCATCCGAAACAACGTTTTGGTATCCGAAAAAATCTCCCCCCGTTTACGGGGGGATTAAGGGGGGTCTTAGTGCATGTCTTTCCATGATGATTATGGCAACGTCTCAAAGCTGACCCTGAATCTGCCCTTCTTCGTCGGGCCGTCGATAGAAACAATTCTGGAGCGTCTTTTCCCTTTCATCGAAATAGTGCTGCCGACATCAACAGGCTTCTCGGCTTTGACCACGGTGACATAATCAATCATCACCAGCCCGGCTTCGATCATCTTTTTCGCCTTCGAGCGGGATATATTCGCCGTCAATGAAACAACCGCATCAAGCCTCTGCGATGCCACCGTCGCTCCCTTCGACGACGGCTGCACGGCCGATTTGTCGAAAGCTGATTTCTCAATCCGGCTGATCAGGAATCCATCAACCTCGATTTCCGATACCGATGGCGGGAATATTCCCTTGCGATCTACCGCGATCACATAATGGCCGTTCTCGTGACCGTACACATCGCCGACATCGTTATCCTTTGATAACCCGGCACTGGAAAGTGCATTAAGCACATCCGGCACCGGGGGTCGCGTAAGGCCTGAAAGCGGTTTTATGAATAAATATACGAACGGAATTGCATCGGTCCCCGGCAATTCGCCGCACGAGAAAGCCACGATCCTGTTGGATGCCCCCGGTAATCCGCCGGAATCGATCCACTTCACATTTCCGACGGCTTTCAGTTCCGATATAAAAACACTCACTCCCCATTCATCGAGAAAGGGTGAAAGCCTCACGGAACATCCGCGCAAACTTTCCGCTGCACGGGCGGCATTATTGCGTATTCTTTTGTAATCATCACTGACCATTATCTTCTAAGCAGATTCAATTAGCCTCAAACAAACTCCCGGCCTGGAATATATCCATCTGGACTTTGCTGAATGGTTTCATCCCTGGGATCTCCTCTCCGGTGGTGAGGTTCTTGAATGTCTCGTTTTCGAGATCAACTTCAATTTCATTACCGTCCTCTATTGATGCATCCATTATGCCGGGAAATTCGAGTATGGGGAATGCCGTGTTGATGGCATTGCGCTTATAAATCGCACCGAAACTTTCGGCGACAATTCCGGCAACGCCGAGTGCGATGAAGCAATCGACGGCCTGCTGACGTGACGACCCCGCGCCGAAATTCTCGCCGATGATGAGGATATCCCCTTTCTTAACCTTCTTTGGGAAATCCTCCCAGCCTTTCAGGTTACCGAATGCATGAGGCCCCATCTCCTTGATGTCGGTGATTGCGAGATGTGCGTTATGGAATATCATATCGGTATCGATATTGTCTATCGCCTTGCCCTCGGTATCTCGGATAACCCACACCCGTCCTTTTATTACGGTCGGTTTCTTAGCCATATTAGTTCTCCCGTCAAAATCTTGTCCACTCCCTGACGGTCGTGGCTCGGATAGACTACTCATCCACGTAACCCTCGAACATTTATTTAATCATGCCGGCTGGAAGCCAGCGCTCCAGTAAGACAAAAGAAATCCACGAACACATGTAACCCGCGAATATGTAACCCTCGAACATGTAACCCACGAATCCCATTTCGGGGGTTACATCCTTACTCCACAATCTCCCCCGCGATTGCCGACTTCGCCGCCACATACGCGCTACACAAATAAGTATCCCCCGCGCCCTGCTTGCCGATGAAGTTACGGTTACTCGTCGAGAGCTGCACTTCGCCCTTACCCGTCATACCCACCTGCCCCTGGGCGCATCCGCCGCATCCGGGGTTGATAACGATCCCGCCCGCTTCGTAGAACACCTGCATCAGGTCGGCCTTGAGCATCTGGCCATAAACATATTTGGTTGATGGTTGCAGCTTGAGCATTACACCATCCGCGACCTTGTTCCCCCTGAGCAGGGCCGCAGCGGTGACGAAATCCTCGAACCTGCCGCCCGTGCACGAACCGATGAAGACCGAGTCGATCTTTGTCCCGGCAACATCAGCAACATCAACCACGCTCTCAGGCGATGGCGGGCATGCGATCTGCAATTTCATATCGGTCAGATCAATTTCAAGTTCTTCAACATACTCCGCGTCAGTGTCGGCGTAAATCCCCTCGATATCATCCTTCCCCACGGCGTGCCTGCAATAATTAAGAATATCTTCGTTAGGCGGGATCATCGCAGTAACAGCCCCCATCTCGGTCGCCATCGATGCGAGAGTGATACGCCCGTGCAGCTTCAGCTTGTCGACTGCAGTACCATAGTATTCAATGGAACGTCCAAGCGCGCCTGCCGAACCGATCTCCCGCAGCACCTTGAGAGTTATGTCCTTGGAGCTGACCGGTGAGCGTGGTACGCCCTTGAAGGTGATCTTCATGGATGCCGGGACTTCGAACCATGTGCGCCCGTGACGGAAGCCGTACGCGATATCGGCATCACCCATCCCCTGCCCGAACGCGCCCACCGCACCGAGGATATTCAGGTGCGAATCGGTGCCGACGAATGTTATCCCCGGATATGCAAGCCCCTGCTCAATAGCAATATGGCTCCCGATACCGGCATCGACATCATAGACCTTGATGCCCTGCTCCCTGGCAAATATCCTGCATATCTGCTGGTTGTCGGCATACCCGATGGTATTCGCCGGGACATTGCAGTCGAAGGTGAAGAATGTTTTCGATGGATCATCGACTTTTTGCTTTGGATATTCTTTCTGGAAACGTTTCACGACATTCGCGCCGCCGAAATCACGCGCGGTACGCACATCCAAACCGATCCACACTATATCACCCGGCTTCACGATGTCTGAGTCGGTATGTAAGGATATTATCTTTTCAATAACGGTGCAGCCCATAATAGACCTCCGGCAGTAAATATAACATGAGACGGATGTAAAAGTAATAAATCGTTCATAGCAACCCCTCAACTTTCCCCTCCACTTCTCATCCGGGTGGCACAGCTATCCCGTCCGGGTGCCACTCTTATTCCTTGACGGGTGGCACGCCCACGGCCGTCTTCGGCATTGGGCGTGTCTTTGTAATTGCCCCATCCGTGTGCCACCGCTTCCCCATCCGGGTACTACCGCTACTCCATCCGGGTGCCACGCCCACTTCGAGTCTTCGAGAATGGGCGTGTCTTTGTTATTACCCCATCCGTGTGCCACCGCTATCCGAGTCTTCGAGGACAGCGGTGCTCTTACAACATGCGCGCATCATCGGTCGCAGAGCGACCTATAGATACGCGCTACCCATGACGCGCCACCCGATACGCGCTACCCATAACGCGCCACCCGGTACGCGCTACCCAATAGACGGGGCGGGTCTTCATCCGGACTTTGATTCTGAATCATCCCTAATCCGGTTTAATTTAGGGCCATAAAACGCGATTCTATTATGTCAATTCCGTTTACAGGCGGGCTGTAAAATGTCCGTAAGTATTATGAGAAAACGTGTTCGCTTTTAAACCAAATGGGGAAAAGTGTTGTCCACATGTAAGGCCGTAACAGTTCACGGTCTGCTTCGAATTGAAGGAGCGCATTTGTGGTGATATACTCACTCTCCCGAAGGGGGAGTAAGAAAGAAAGGATTGCTGGTTTGAACGTTGCATAAACTCGACTACATAGTCGAGATGTCGGGCGTATCTTTTACTTACCGCCAGGGCATTTCCGCCCTTCACGACATCAACCTGAAGGTGCGTCCCGGAGAATTCATCTTCATCGTCGGCCCAACCGGCTGCGGGAAATCCTCCCTGCTCAAGCTGATTTATCTCGACCAGTACCCCAACGAGGGTAAGCTCATGGTTCTCGGACGCGACGTCTCCCGTCCGAAGCGTCGGCTCATTCCATATATCAGGAGGAATCTCGGCATCGTATTCCAGGATTTCCAGCTCCTTGAGACCAAGACTCTCGCCGAGAACGTGGCATTCGCGCTCCAGGTCACCTTAGCAAGCCCGGAAGATATCGAGAAACGGGTACCGCTTGCACTGAAGATGGTTGCCCTGGAGCATCGTTCGGACAGCTTTCCCGGTGAACTGTCAGGCGGAGAGCAGCAACGTACCGCCTTAGCCCGGGCAGTGATCAACAACCCGCCGATCCTCATTGCCGATGAACCGACCGGGAATCTCGACCCGGATACTTCGAAAGGGATCATCAGGTTGCTCAAAAAGATAAACGAACGTGGTACGACGGTTCTCGTTGCCACGCACGATGAAGCTATAGTTAACATGCTCAAGCAGCGTGTTATACGGCTCGAAGAAGGCCGGATCATCTCCGACAAGGAAGGGGGTAACTACAAGGATGTTTCTGAGGAACTTGCGGTTCTTCCTGAGTGAGACGCGTTCGAATTTCATACGTAACCGTCACGCAACCATTATCACGGTGATCCAGACCCTGATCAGCCTCTTCGTGCTCGGGATTTTCCTGGTAATTATCATCAACACCAACCGGTTGGTGACCGGGTTCCTCAACAACCTGCAGGTCGCGGTCTTCCTCGATGACAGTCTCGATACCGACCAGACGAGCGAACTCTATCACACCATACGTGACCTCCCCGGCATTACAAAAGTCGATTATGTCTCCAAGGCCGATGCCCAGGAGTGGATGGAGGGCGAGGTGCCGTTCAGTTTCGAGGATATGATCGAACATAATCCCCTTCCCGCAAGTTTCCGGTTGAATATCGCTTCCGCCCGTTATGCTCCCCTTATCGCCGGGGAGCTTGAAGGAGTCGAGGGTATCCAGGAAATCAAATATGCCGAGGAGACATTGGGGCATTATCTCCCCATATTCTATTTCATATTAGGCGCCTGTTTCATAATGGCGGTGGTGATCGCGGGAGCGACTATTTTTACGGTAAGCAACACCATACGCCTGGCAATATATGCGCGGCGAAAAGAGATAAAGATAATGCAGCTTGTCGGTGCCACCGACTGGGCCATACGGGGACCATTCCTTCTTGAGGGTTTTATCTACGGACTGATCGGTTCTATTTTATCATTTGCCCTGGTTTCAATAGGATATAGCCTTCTGTTCAGCACCTTTAACAAAATGGTAATATTCCGCCCCATTTTCGTCGGATCGTGGCAGATGTCCTATAACCTGTTTGTACTGATGGTTGTTTTAGGGACCATCATAGGTGTTGCGGGAAGCCTGATTGCCGTAGATCGTTACCTGGAAGCGGGATACGCCGAGGCTGAGACGGCCAATGGCTCAACAGAGTAGAATTGTCCATTCATGGATTTTTGAGTTTTTAGGTTTTGAAAATTGAATTTTAGGTGTAACATGTCAACCTTCTGACCGGATGAGGGGGATTCCGGCCGGGGGAAAGAGAAATATGCGATATTTAAAGAACAACTGGTTCAAGTGGGTTCCGTATGCCTGCCTTGCCATGCTGATCGCGATTTTCCTGCCGATATGCTTCGCATTCGCCTTGGCGTCGGAAGATCCCGATGAGGCTTACGATCAATACAAGGATATCAAGAAGCAGATCGAAGCCGAAGAGGACCGCCTGAAGGGGATACGTCAGCAGAAGAAAGGCGTCCTGAGGGAATTGATCGATGTCGATAAGGATATCCTCTATCTCAACAGCCGAATCGAGAATATTGAAAACGATCTTCGGATAAAAAAAGCCCAGATGACCGAACTTGAGCGACAGCTCGGTGAAGCAATGACCGACCTGGAAGGGGCACAGCACAGGTTCGAAGGCAGGATTATTGAATGGTACAAGGACGGCACCCAGCAGGACATCAGTTTCCTCCTGAGCGCGGAAGATCTAAGTGATTTCATATACCGATTGTACTACACCGAGAAGATACTCGAAGAGGATATAAGCATCATCGAAGAGATCAAGGCTCAAAAATCAGAGCTGTTCTCCACGCGTGATAACCTGAACCTTGAGATCGCGGAAGTCAATTCACTCAAGAGCGACCTCTCCGGTTACCGCAGGGATTACCAATCGCTCTACGGTAAGAAGAAGAATGTGCTCGACCGGGTTGCCAACGATGAGAAGACTGTCGAGGATGCCATCAATGAGCTGGAGCAGGAGAACCTTGATATCGCCTCATTCCTCCGAGGTATAGAAGGCAGCGCGTTTTATCCGGTCGAGGGCAAATTCGACGGCACCTTCGCCAAACCGTTTAATGGTACTCTGACCAGCGGTTTCGGGATGCGCATCCACCCGATCCTGCATCGCAGGAAGATGCATAACGGTATCGACATCGCCGCTTCGACGGGAACACCGATAAAAGCCTCCGGTGGAGGGCAGGTTGTATTCTCGGGATGGAAGAACGGTTATGGCAAGACCATCATCATCGACCACGGCAGCGGATTGGCCACGCTCTACGCCCACTGCTCACAGTTATTGGCACCGAATGGTGAATATGTAAAAGAAGGGCAGGTTATCGCCAAAGTTGGCTCGACCGGGTTCTCCACCGGACCGCATTGCCATTTCGAAATACGTAAGAACGGTGATCCGAAAGACCCCATGAATTACCTGAACTGGTAAAGACAATGAGAAGTATCAACACCCCTGACCGGGGCGTTATTGTTGCATAAGAAAATCCGGCTACGAGAGCCGGATTTCACTTTTCGAGTCTAACGACGTCAAGAATTACCTTCTCTTCTTCACTACCTTCTTCTTTGCGGGCTTCCTGGTAGTGACTTTCTTTCTCGTGGTAGCCTTCTTCTTTACTACCTTCTTCTTCACTACTTTCCTGGCAGTCACTTTCTTCTTGATCGGTTTCTTCTTGACTACCTTCTTTTTGACTACTTTCTTCTTGACTACCTTCTTCTTGATCGGTTTCTTCTTGGCAACCTTCTTCTTCACTACCTTCTTGGCAGTCACTTTCTTCTTGATCGGTTTCTTCCTGATCACTTTCTTCTTGACTACCTTCCTGGCGGTTACCTTCTTCTTGATCGGTTTCTTCTTGATCACTTTCCTCTTGATCGGCTTCTTAGCCGTCACTTTCTTCTTGACTGTCGTTTTCTTCTTAGCCACCTTCCTGGCGGCCGGTTTTCTCTTAGCTACTGGCATTTGTTCAAGCCTCCTGAGGGTTAAAAGATTTCGTTTATCCCAATCGCCCTCCTTGGGTGTCTCAAGACACCCAACTAAACCGTCGAAACGCTCGTCGTTAAGTATATATTCAAACGGCTTGACGCCGAGAAATCCCTGCCCTATGTGTTGATGCCGGTCTACGCGTG
>CBDVBS010000175.1:0-7586 GCA_965372275.1 uncultured bacterium
TAGAAAATGAATGAACCTGAAATCCCAACAATACCCCACCTTTTTCAACAGGCCCTGGCAGTCCGCGGCCCCAGGGGTTAGGTTTCCTTATATGATCAATACAACCCTGGCTGCGGTTTCTTGCCGTCCTTGGAATTAAGGCTTTTGGGAAAGCGGGGGGAGAGGGCATGGGGAAGGCGTTTGCGCATTTTCTCGGCGATGACACGTATCGCGCGTGACGCGGGTGACGTGGGCTTGATGCGGATCAGCGGACGTTTCGCAGACAACGCATGACTCGCCATCGGATCGTTCGGCACAGCCCCGAGATCATCAATTGTCATATCAAGGAATCCCTGTGCGGTCGAATGAAGGGCGCCGAATATCGCGGCGGCGTTTTCACCCGGATTCACGCGGTTAACGATAATACTCACCGGGCCCTTGCCTCCGCGCTTCAGATAGACTTTCAGCAGGCCATACGCGTCGAGGATCGATGTCGGCTCGGGTACAACCACCAACAGCAATTCTCATCACCCGCCTATCGTGCACCCGATATTGAACCCATCGATTCATCCAATCCGATACCCCTGTATTTCATCCACAAATCACCGACGTGGATGGCCGCGGATGAATTCAACCAGAACCCGTTGATACCCACCGTCCCGGTGAAACTGACCTGCATACTTGCGGGGTTCATGTCGGATGATTTCTCCGCGAAGGTCAAGGCGTATCTCGACACGGAAGAAATCAACGCCTATTTCAACGCCGCCACGAAAGAGGTCACCGTCGGTTTCGGCCCTCTTAATGCGGGGCGGCACAATCTCTCCATCCGCACCATCGGGCATCCGGGGTTCTGGGGGGCTACGTCGTATGACTTCGAAGTGGTCGATGAACCTCCCGATTTCACGGTCGGATGGGAGGACGAATATCATCTCATCGTCGAATTCGCCAAGCCGATGCCGCACTGGGAGATGGAGTCACCGAACGCGTACGGGATGACAGGCGTGACTAACTCGATATCCAAATTCGACGGGTTCATAAGCAACCGGATATTCCGTCTCACCCTCGATTCCCCCCTCACGCATCCGAAGAATATCGACGCGGCGAGTCTGCCGGAAGATATCAAGGTGACATTCAATAGTGTCCTCGGATATAAAGAGGGGATACTCATGAAGGCCAAAAACAAATCCGGGGCATATATGCCGCGAGCAGGACAGGATCATGGGGAGTGTGATCCGACGGATCCGGTGATTTATGACTTTAATCTGGATAAAATCGAATGGGAGCATTTCAATTCCCAGGAAGGCGAGGTCAGGGCGGTCGGCAACTATGATACAGATATAACGGTCTGCGGCCTGCAAATTGATGTGCCGTTCGATGCCTGCAACATCGGCACTAACTATCAAGTGAATTGGGACTCTGCAGCGACTTTGAACCCCTATACGAGCTTTGATATCGATGCCGACACGCTTGATCGTGCCTATGATCCCCACTATTATAATGAGTACAACTCGTCCGATTGGGGCATCTGCTTCAAGACATGGCCGCGTAATACATTGTTCGTCCCGCGTTTGACGTTGATGATGAACTGCGGTAACTGCGGCTGGTATGACATATGGCTTGAGGACAGGGTATGGTTCGGGGATATGCATGTTGACTGGACCCCGCCGGTGGAGGCGGATATATGCGGGTCACCGTTCGAGTTCGTTATGGGTTCCGAGTTGACGACGCATGTTGAGGGTTTGCTGGATGAACTGAATAATTATGGCAATGTCTATACCCTCGAGGGGCAGACGGGGGATTTGAATTTCCTGATGTCGTATTATGATTATATGGTCGGGCAGTATGCTGAGGACAATATCGTTTACGGGGTGCTGGTGGCGATGGACGGAGAACAGGAAAGCGATCACGACCCCGGCGGGTTTTTGCACAACCAGATGGCGCTTGATATGGTTGACTGCAACGACAACTTGATATGCACCGATTATTTCGTCGAGAATATGTTTTATGTGGATAGATATCCCCTGGCCGCGTATGAATATCATAATGAGTCAGGCAGTTACCATGAATGGCCGACTTTAGGCTGCGGGGAATTCCCGTCCGACGGTTACGCGTCCGGTGAATATTCGGTTTGGATTCTCGGCATCCCTCTGGAGTATTACGCGACGTACAAGAAAATGAAAGTCCGCATCAAGGACGATGTTGACAACTGGTCGCGGTTTGATGTGTATGATTTAGATGATACGGAAACCGAACTTTGGATCGACCCCCCGCCTGATAATGCGGATTATTCGAGATGTGAAACGGTGGTTTTCCAGGCAAATATCGAACCTGAGGCCCTTGGCGGCCTCTTACCTTTTATTGAATGGATTCCCGTTGATGGTGAAGGCGACCCAAGGGACCCTGCCAGCCAGGATCCTGAAAACGGATACAATTCAATAATTCTGTCGGGCGACCCGCCGTGGTTCGGGGATGAGTTCATTATATGCATCCGCGATACCGATTTTTGGGTAAAGGCTTCTGTTATGGGCTGTGGTGAGGAATATTCAGATATAAAGCATGTTACCGATCCACTGGGGATAAGTGTTACTTATGATCACCCTGCTGACGGAACGTACAGAAAATACAACTGGGATGATGATTTCGAGGTTGGCGAGGGATGGGGAGATGGAAGCATGGTGTTCAAGCAATATGTAAATTACCCCGATGGCCAGGATTTCGAAGGCTCAGAGATAGTAATTGACTATTCGGTAACTCCATTTGATGCTGATCCTGAAGATGAGATGGAAGTATGGATAATTTATCATAAGCTTCTTGATCCGCCGACCGACATTTATGGTAATGTAGTACCAACAAATCCTGTTATATATAGTACCCAATATGATATTAACGACAACAGCGATTTCGATATGGCATATCTAACAATAAATGGCTCCGAAGAAGATCTCCCTTACCCTTACCTTTATGCTATTCTTGAACCACCCGGAGTTATTCCTGAAGGACCGGATAATGTTCTTGATCTGCCTGAACCACCTGAACTGGTTCTACATAATATTTCCCCTTATGGAGGGGATAATTACCAAATTCTGATTGAGGTTAAGATAATTGCCGGTGATGAATTATGTGAGAGTCGCACTGTAGCTTCGCCTGTTATTAACGTCTGGCGTAAAGGATATATATATGAATATGCAATGGATAACTGGGATGATGAAAACGATGAGTATTACGATCCTGACTATCCAAAGGAATCATTTGCACCTAATACAGAAAACATTATAGGCGCATTTGATGATGGCTTCTTTGAACTATCTTTCGTCCTTGTCGAATCACCATTAACTTATTATCAAAACGAAATTGAATTTGCCTATGAGGATCTCCTCCTTTATTGTGATAAAGAGGACGAACAGGATGAGGCGTTTGTGCCGTTTCACGATCCCTGGTATGAACATAACACACCAACGTTTTGTATTCACCTTCAGGGAATAGATAGGTTTGATGATCTCGGGCAGTATGGACTTACTTGGTTGGATGAGAACGCTCCTGATAAAGGAGCCTGTATCCACAGGCATAGTCTTGTATCCATTTATGATATATATTTATTAGCGCAGAATGATCAAAGATATGATTTTGATTACTACTCTGCAACTACTACCACGCATGAGATCGGCCACAATCTGAATCTTTTAAATCACTGTGCCCCCGGAACCTGCGTTATGGCACTATATTGTGGCGATCCATTCCCGGAGTTAGATTATTTGTGTGCATATTGCATTTACGATATTCGCCGTTATGAACATCCATTCTTGGATTCTGTATGCTATTAGATAGGAGGATATTGATATGTATTACGTTATGCTTTTTATCGGGATGATTGTGTTATTAAGCCCGAAATACCTTTATGACTCCTGGGTTCCCACATTAACCGAGGCAGATTACAGCGCGGTAAAAATGGATGCGGAGAACGAACTTACAGATATACAGATAATCTTCAAGGAATGTTCAGGTGACAAGAACGATTCATTCAGGACAGTAATGCAAATATATGGGAATGGCAATATTTTGATATATAAATATGAGTATCTAAGCGATGATAAAACTAAGGACTATTTATTTTATCATGCTTATGAAGACCAATTACCAATGGAAATAGCCGAGGAAATCATTCAGCTAGGCTTGTTTGAGGCAGAATCAAGACTTGGATACCCTTATGCTACAGGTATCAGATATGTGTATGAATCGTACTATTTATCATTAAGGTGTGAGGATGAATATTACACTATATATTTCAATGGCAAAGAGAATGAAGAATTTGAATGGAATGATATTACTGAATGTGTCAAATCATCGGTTGATATATACATGAATGAGGATTATGAAATTAGCGGAAGTGAATATCTTGATGTCAGAGAAGCTATAATTGATGAATATGGGGAATTGCAAGGGCTTGGAGATAGTCGTATCCACAGATGGGTAGAAGAGAATGAAGAATGCATGTCAGAAAGTGTTTAGCCGGGTAGCACAGTCGCGGCACGGATGTCGCGATTGACGTTGATGATCTACTGTCACGACTGCGGTTTCTGGTATGACGACTGGATCGAGGAGACGGTATGGTTCGGGGATATGCATGTTGACTGGACACCGCCGGTATTAGCGGAAGATGTGACAGGCGATCCGTTTAAGTTTGTGATGGGTTCCGAGCTGGATGAATATATGCTATCGACGGTCATCCCAGACCTTATGGTTAAGGGGCGGGTGTTCACGAACGAAAACCAGACTGGGGATTTTAATCTCTTGGCTGGTTATTATGACTATATGGTGGGGCAGTATGCCGAGGATGACATCGCTTACGGGGTGCTGATTGCGAAGGACGACTTCCAGGATAGCGACCACGACCCGGGCAGGTTTTTGCACAAGCAGATGGCGCTTGATATGGTTGACTGCAACGACAACTTGATATGCACCGATTATTTCGTCGAGAATATGTTTTATGTGGATAGATATCCCCTGGCCGCGTATGAATATCATAATGAGTCAGGCAGTTACCATGAATGGCCGACTTTAGGCTGCGGGGAATTCCCGTCCGACGGTTACGCGTCCGGTGAATATTCGGTTTGGATTCTCGGCATCCCCCTGGAGTATTACGCGACGTACAAGAAGATGAAAGTCAGAATCAAAGATGATGTCGACAACTGGGCACGGTTTGAGGTGTATGACTATGAGGATGTGGATGTAGAGTTGTGGATCGACCCGCCGGAGGATGATGAAGTTTACTGTGAAACGGATTTGGTGACATTCGAAGCGAATATACAACCTGATATCTTCAAGCCATTACTGCCATATGTAAGCTGGCTTCCGGTTGATGAATTTGGGGTAGAGCGGCTTCCATACAGCCAGGACCCCGAGAACGGATATCAGTCCGGGATTCAAACACCATTCGTGGGGGATCACTTCGAGATTACATTGAATGATCTTGACTTTTGGGTGGTTGCCGGGCTTTCATATTGCAGTGGCGGTCCCAATGAAAGCTATGAATCAGACCCTAAGCACGTGCAACTTATGACTTGCGAACGATATGCTCAATTGGCAAATGCATCCCGATTTCAGCGAACTGGGCAAAGCGCGGGGAATGTCGGGATTGAATGGTCACATGAAGCTTTATTTGAAAGGCAGTATGTCAATCAGCATAAAATGGACCCTCCGGATGGATGCTCTCCTGTCATGAATAGTAGGAAAATATGTCTCGAAGTTAAATTAACCGGTGATGACTGGTGTAACCTTGAATACTTCGTTATCTTCTCTTATGAGGATCCGCCATTACAACCCCAGGGACGTGCCTTTCCATGGCTTGATCCTGAACCACTTCCTCATGATTGGGACAATCTTGGCGATTTCGATGTTGGTGGTGCGCGAATTGCGGGATTTGGATCTGTCCAAACCCCCGAAGAAACCGCTACAGTGCAATTTGAGGGTGAAACTGCGAAAACGGATTTTTACACATCTACTTTTGGTGGTGATAATTATCGCTTCTATGCCGCGCTTTTTTGTGGGACTCCTGAAGCTCCTACTCCTACAGGTATTGGTATTACAGAGGACACCGTAGTCGAAGTCTGGCGATTTGTAAGTGTTGAAATCTGTTATATGGCTGCTAAAAGTGGCGGCATATATCCTCCTGATTTTATCCCGAATCATGAATTTGTCGAAGAGGCCTACGCGGAAAGTTACATTGAAATGAATATTTATGATCTATTTCAAGATATGGATAATGATCCCTCAACTCTATTAAAAGCCGCAAGTTGTTCAATGTTATTTGAAACTATGGATCTTGAGGGAACAGATTGGGATTATGTCGATGATTTTCCACCTGACGGACCTGATATCTGTGACTTCAGTGATGAAGAAGTATACTTAAATCCCAGGTTCCATAGTAGCTTTACCGAATGTAGAGACCCTTCTCACACTATCCAGGTAATAGGTTTTGATAAGTATCTAGACCACGATATTTTCGGCTGGAACTTCCCTGGTAATCAATACAGGGACGTCCACGTTCACACTTTTATTGCAAAAAGAGCAATATATACTGAGCTTGTCAGTTTAGGCAAGGTTGAAGAACTTGTAAGAGCAACAAACAAAACCTTGATTCATGAATTGGGCCATCTCCTTGTTTATCTTCTGGATAATACTCCTTCCACCCCAAATGATCCTCATGTAATGATGCAAGGTTATAGTTATGTTGAGATACCTCTGAAATTCCATGGCACTCATGTGAAGATATTACGAGAAGGAAATAACTGGTTTGAGGATGGTAATCATTATTGCGCAGATTGTTATTAATTTTTTGGAGGGTATACATGAAACTTATTTCATTATTATTCATCGCCGGCCTTAGCATCTTCATGTACTTCGTTGGTGCCAATGACGATGGGGAATACTTAGAGATCATGAGTCCCGTTTTCCTGCCTGCGTTGTCACAAGAGGAAATCATGAATGTAGCAACAACCGGTGAGTACGACGAGCTTCTCATCAAAGGGGGAATATCCGCGGGTGGCTTATATGAATATCACTACAGAGTATTCGGTGATGGCACCGGGATATTATGTGAAGCAGTATGTACTGAGGATATGAAGGAGTATATCGTGGAGAACGATTATAAGGAAGCAACAGGGGCACCAATTCCTGAGGAATATATCGAGATGATAGAGATTCTTCCTGAGGGGATATATAAGAATACCTATATCTCAAGTTTAACAAAAGAGGACATATTATCGTTGCTCACGGACCTCGGCGATGGTTCATTGCCTGTCAGAGATAGAAAATCGAAAAATTACGACCCCGGTTTTGGGTTGGGGTTTGGATTGAATCTATACATTGACGGTAGAGCAGTTGAATTTTATGGGACTAAATATGAGCCAAACGATGATGATGTGGATGTTGAAATATTGGATTGGTTGGAAAACAAACTTATCCCTCTTTTAAAGGAAAAGGGTGAAATCATTGATGTGGATCGAGTAGATATACTCCGTTACATCCCCGATGAGTTGGTCGGTAAATATTCATTTATAGAGATAAGACGAGATTGATATAATAGTATCGTAGCCCGGCAATCCTTTGCC
>CBDVBS010000176.1:0-7580 GCA_965372275.1 uncultured bacterium
ACCCGGCTTCATAAAAGCGATACAATCCTTAAACAAGCGCCATTCGGGACAGTCCTGAGATATATTTAATCATGCCGGCTGGAAGCCAGCGCTCCATAAGATAAAAGCAACTAACGAATCCCATTTCGTGGGTTACCATCCATAGCGTAAACCGTCTATAATGTACCCACGCCCCCCTCACACAGAGGACGGCATGCTATGACTGAACCGACGGAAGAAATGAAAACCCCTCAAGAGGATACAGCCGCTGAAAACGGGGACACACCAACGACCCCGAAAATCCCCACCGCTGATGAAATCATCGAAACCGCGAGAGCGCGGAAAGCTGAAAAAACAAGGTTAGCTGATGAAGCGAACAAGATCACTTATCACGCAAGCTGGTGGTGGGGTGTTATCCCGGCTGTCGCGGCGATTGTAATTCTCATATTCTGGGTAACCGGGCAATCCGAGGAAGTGTTCGGCATAGACCCACGTGGAACGTGGGTGGGTGAAACGATCATAGAGATTCCCGCCGAAAATAACCAACCCGGCTTTGCGACACGGAAGGAGTCCATCAGGTGGGAGTTGCTTTTAGAAGATGTTGCCGGTGAGTTGTGGGTCAAGATCACAAGGGACAATAAAGTCGTGCTTGCCGGACCCGCCACTATCGAGGAGAATGCCGTCTCGCATAAAAGCACCATGGGTTACTTCCACGGGATTTACCATACGAAAGCCGTGCGTTTCCGCTACAACCCCTTCGCCCGCCGCTACATAGACGCTGTCTTCTACTTCGCCTCCGGCGAAGCATACGACGTCAAACTGGAACGGATTTAGATTGAATCCCATCCGGGGACCCCTCACGCAAACTACTCGCGGTTTTTAAAATGGCCGTTCCCCCCAATCCTCGACGATGTTTGGTGTTGGTGTTTCGGTAACTTGTTGCCGAAACAGACGATGATTCACACCACATCCACCGATCCCGTCCAGTCTGCCTCAAGTTTGGTGTTTCGGTAACTTGTTGCCGAAACAGACGATGATTCACACCACATCCACCGATCCCGTCCAGTCTGCCTCCAGTTCATCGTTATCGACAACGGTTAAGATGAAATCAGTGGTTCCGGGTTCATTGAATGTATGCAGAAGCACATCGGGATTTCCTTCCATCACTTCGTCAATCTCCCCGTCGGCGTCCCAGTCGCAATCTATGCGCACTATCTCGCCGTCCTCATCATAAGAGCAGTTGTCGATGGTCACCAAAAGCGGCGACGGTCCTGACACGGGATAATATGTGAAACAGGCAACGGGGGGCACGAGTGGAGGATTATCAAATGTGTATTTGATCAACCAACCTTCCGTTGTCACAAAATACAAGTTATTTCCATCTTTGACTACATAAATGAGGAATTGATCAAGCCCTGTTAGCGGTACATTTTCAACTTTCTTAGTAACCGTGTTGAACTTCCCATAATATGTAGTCCCATTATATTTTGAGTCGAAGTAAGTAAGATACAGCATGCCGTTATCATAAGCAGCGTGACTTACGTAGGTTAAAAGGTCTATTGTTTCGTTGGTTTCGAAAGCATAATGCTCCACATCCATTGACGACAGATCCAGGATAGACAAACCTCTTTTTATCTCATCAGCATCGCCATATTCATTCGCATAATATGCTCCCCAATAGTTAGCTATATAAAATTTATTAATGCCATCATAAGCGCTCGGTACCGAAGCGCCATAGCCTGCCGGAAATTGTGTGACACTCCTGTTAATCCTGTTAACAACACTAACTATGGTACCATAAACATACGGAAAACCAACTTCACTTTCATTATCACCCTGCTCCTCCGCGCATACAATAATGTAATCTCCGGCTATACTCATTCCCGTAGGCATTGTTGCCACGCTAACCGACCAGTTTTCAGTCATGTTAGAAATATTATATTCAGATAATATTCCGGTGTTCTCAGGCAGACTGTTTTGATTATAGTGGCCGATAGCTTCAATTCCCGAGTTATCCCAAGCGATGTATAATTTGTCGCTGGATGCTTTTATGTCTCCTATTGGGCCAATATCAAGAAAGTATTCATCAACAAATTCCATATTGTTATAATCAACGGTTTTGATGCAACGAGGGGAAGTGACGGTGTCCACAATAAGTTTGTCGAGATAGTAGGAATAAGATACACCGTAACTACAGTTACTTATAGATAGTGAACCTTCTTCTTCAAGTGTGACCTTATTGTATTTCTTCAGTGTGTCAGAGCTTATAAAATATATATAATCACCAACAATGGTTAACCCCCCATATACTTGTGGCATAACATATATATAATTGGCGTCGGCTACGTTGGCTTTAGGATATAAGAACATAACCGAAAGAATCACAATAATAATTAATGATGTAGTTATGGCATACTTCATAATGGATGCACCGCCTTTTGGTTAAATTGGAGAATAATATATCAGAAAATCGTCAACATCACTTATGTAATCCCACCAGAGGAAATGCCTCTTCTTTGGGAAGGGGTGTTTTGGTGTTTCGGTAACTTGTTGCCGAAACAGACCATGATTCACACCACATCCACCGATCCCGTCCAGTCTGCCTCAAGTTCATCGTTATCGACAACAGTTAAGACGAAATCATTGGTCCCGGGTTCAGTGAATGTATGCAGCAGCACATCGGGATTTCCTTCCATTACTTCGTCAATCTCACCGTCGGCGTCCCAGTCGCAATCAATACGCACTATCTCGCCGTCCTCATCATAAGAGCAGTTGTCAATGGTCACCAAAAGCGGCGACGGTCCCGATACGGGATTATACGTGAAACAGGCAATGGGGGGCACGAGGGGAGGAGGCTGATATTCTGGAGGGTCAAGGACAACAATGGCGTCGTCATCCGGCACTGTTAGAAAGACATTCCCCGAATCAGGATCGTATAAGATATGCCTGTAAAGCCTGAATGGTTCAACAACCCAGTCTGAGTACTCATTGGTGTTAAGATTGATTATTCCAAGGCGGGAGTTTGTTTGCCCTAAGTTCTTAACCGCAAACAGCGTGGAGTAAAGAATATTGTTTTCTTCATCAACCGTCATAGTATAACCACCGCCTTCGCGGAAGAAGTTCTCGTTGTTCCAATTAGGATCAACAACATACCAATGCTCAATTTCACCGGTCATTACGTTGACCAGGCCAAAACCGACGCCGTCATCTGTTGTATGATTGAACGCCGCAATAACGTAATCATCATCCGGTATAGGAATAGATGTGTTGTAGTAACCATAACCACCGGGGAAAGAAAAGTCCAATTGAAAGGAATTTATATCCATAATATGGCAGGTTTCCACGGTTATTATGCGACCAGTAATGCTGCTTACCCGATCCCTATCCTCTGGGGACATAAAAAATAATTTCCCCTGTTTACAAGAAATCCCGATATTACCAACACCCACATTGACGCTTCGGGTAATGGTGAAATCTGAAGTCCTGACTTCGAATATCATCCCTGTGCCTACGTGGTGATTAAATTCAAAAGTGTTAAAACCGCCCTCGACGGGCGGCCATGTTCCACCACAGACATATAAATAATCACCTGATTCGTCCAGCGTGCAATTGGCTACATTAGCCGGAGAAAGGCTTAGTGTTTCGGTGAGACCATCCGACAGCCTTATCCTGCCGACTGAGCCGGAGCCATTGCCGCCAGACATATATGTGAAGTAAAAATATCCGTCGAACGGGTTTAGGGCTAACCCATGAAATATGTGCGGGAAATTGTATTCCTGGATTATGAGCATGCTGGCTTTGTCTATCAGGGCAATTCCATCATTCGTTGCCGCGACTATAGTTGAGTAATCGGGAGTTATCTGCAGCGCATAAGGAGCCTTGCCCGGATAAATATGATCATAACCTTCCGCAGTGGTTTGCTGTGGTCGAAGCAGTATATAGATTGTCAGGCTTATCCCGATTACCAATATTATTAATCCTAATTTTTTCATCGTTACACTCCTGTTGTTGTTTCGGTAACTTGTTGCCGAAACAGACCATGATTCACTCCACGTCCACCGATCCTGTCCAGGCTGTCTCAAGATCATCGTCATCGACAACAGTTAAGATGAAATCGGTTGTCCCGGGTTCATTGAATGTATGCACCAGCACATCGGGATTTCCTTCCATCACTTCGTCGATCTCCCCGTCGGCGTTCCAGTCGCAATCTATACGCACTATCTCGCCGTCCTCATCATAAGAGCAGTTATCAATGGTCACCAAAAGCGGCGACGAGCCGGACTGGGGATTATACTCGAAACAGGCGACTGGCGGCACGAGTGGAGGAATATAGATAGGCGGCGGTTCGAGAACGACTATGGCATCGTCGAATGGAGCGCTCAGATATATCTTCTCGCCTACCGGATCATAAAGGATGTCCGAATACAGTCTGAAAGGTTCAAGCAACCACTCAGAATATGCATTTGTGTTGAGGTCGATAACAGCGACCCTGAAATGCGTTTTACCATCAGCCTTCCGCGTCCACAAAGTAGAATATAATATGTTATTAACGGTGTCCTCTGCCATGTCATCGCCGCCGGCTTCTGGATTAGGATAAGGGAATGGGGTTGGGTCCGTGATATACCATTGTTCAACTTCACCCGTCTGAACATTGATCAAACCAAGGCCCACACCATCTTCACCGTCGGAGCGGAATCCTGCCATTACATAAGTGTCGCCACTTAGCGCAAAAGAGGTATTTTCATCTTCTCCATAAGGCACTCCTATTGTTTCTTCTATACTCAAATCTTCAACATTAATAATGAGACATGTCGAAGCGAATGTACTGCCTTCAATGCCATAATACTCCCTTGTCGTGATCAAGGGGGTCATCACAACGAGTTTCCCGCCTTGATAAGACAAACCCGATTCAAGGGCAACAGACAAATATGCCGTTCTCGTAAGAGTAAAATCCGACAGGCGGATTTCAAATAACCTGCCCGTTCCCAAATGTAATGAATGCTCACCAAGACTCCAGCCGCCCCCAAATTCCGGCCATGTTCCGCCAGAAACGTATAGATATTCACCGGCATCATCAATTGCAACTTGCCAAACATTTGCCGGCGTCAGATCAATTGTGTCTATATGTCCGGTTTCAGTGTTAATGCGTAGCAGTTTGCCCTGATTTGTATCTCCCGGATTATGCAAGCAATATATGTAATCACCGTTAGGGCTGATTTCCATATCATAAATATAATGTTCGAATTCAAGGGTGTCCGTTATTACCATTGTTTCTTTATCAATTACTTCAATCCCTTCTGTACTCGCGAAATATAGAATTGTCCTGTCGGGAGAAAAGGCCATATGATATGGCCTCTTACCCGGATAAATGCAAAGACCATCGGTAGTAAGTATAGATTTGTCCTTCTTTATGAATATAGATATCGCAACGACTATTAGAATCGCAAGCAGTACAAATATGATGTTTCTCACTATATCACCCCGTAACTCCTATCTCCTCCCTTCCGCCTTTTTTCCAAATGCCAGGTCGTGTTCGAAGGAGACTTCGAAACCCGCGTCCGCGAGCAGGCTTTCGATTTCGCCGTGAGTGTATGACATCCCCCTTTCGGTACCGACCAGCATGTTGACCGAGAACAGCGCGCCCTTCTCGGGATGGGTGCGGGTTTCATCCACCATTATATCGTTGATAACAACACGTCCTCCGGGGACGAGATTGGTGTAGAGACGTTTCATCAGCCGGGCGTTTTCTTCATAACCTTCCTGGTGGATGACGTTTGATACGAAGAAGAGATCGATGTCATTCCCGAAGGGCAGCATCAGGTCGTTGAAGACATCGCCGACCTTGCATTCGATTCTTTCTTCAAGACCGAAGTCGGCGACGATCTCCTTTGCGACTTCGATGGTCTGCTCCAGGTCGAGAATCGTCGCGCGCAATCCGCGCGTGGAATTGACGAATGCGATCGAATAGCTTCCCGCGCCGCCGCCTATGTCAACCACATGTTTGACATCCTTGAGTTCGAGAAACTGGACCATTCGCATTGCATCGGGGTAATGCAGATCGTGCATGCACAGGATGAACGACCGGTTGAGGGCTGGATCACTCAGTAGTGGACTCTTGATCATCCAGTCGGTCACTTCCCCCCGGATGATGTTTGTCAGGTTCGACCAGTTCTGCCAGAGGTTGGCGTGATGCAGCATCGTGGCGCCGATATATGCTTCGCTTTCCTTGTTGAGATATTCCGATGCAATTTCTGAGAGGCCGTACAAACCGTCGCCCTTGATGATAAGCCCCATCGCGGTGAGGGCGTCGAGCATTATCTCGACCGCGCGATGGTCCAACTCGCCTTTTTCCGCCACCTGTTTCGCGCTGAGTTTCCCGCTTCCGATGGTGTTGAAGATATCGGCCTCGACGGCGGATAGTATTATCCGCGCACGTCGGAACCCCCTGGTTACTTCCATCAGGTCATCAAGTGATTCTATCGACGTCATATCTTTCCCTCGCGGAAGTGTGATCAAATAAAGGAAAGCATCATATAATTAATTACCAGAAATGGGCTGGATTAGCAAATATTAAATAATGATGGTAACCCACTTAATGGGATTCGTGGAATAAATCTTTATGGTATCATCACTACCGTTCCGAGGTCTTATAGAGGGGGACATTTGATATGCAGTATCAGGGGAATTAAGAGAGCCGAATTCTGACGATATGAAGAATCGAAATCACTCCTGGATATTTTTCGCAATTGGACTCCTGTGGATCACGGGAGTGATGTTGACTTTCTACGAATGGGCTCCGAAGGGTCACGGCGGCGTTCAATGGGATGAAGTCGGCGGGATTATCGGCCTTGTGATGAAGCATGTCATACGTCACTACCTCATAGTCATCGTCATCATGTTCAGTTCATGGATTGCCGGTTCGCGTATGAGCAGTGCGTTGAAACTCGAATTCACCGGCGCGCTCGAAGAAGTCGTCATTTCAACCGCCCTCGGCATTGTCCTTCATTCGATGGCCGTAATGTTACTGGGATTCCTCCATCTGCTGTATGTCCCGGTACTGTTGCTCCAGGTAATCGCCCCGATAATCGTCTGGCGGAAGACATTCGGTGAAAAAGGAGAACGCGTATTGGAGGCGTGGCGTAGGGCGAAGATCACCGGCGTACAGCTCATCCTTCTGATTGTATTGATCATCTGCGTATTGTTCACATCCCTTAATCCGCTCTACCCTCCAACGAGTCTCGATGCCGTGAATGCCTATCTGACCATACCGAAGGCCTACTTAGACGCCGGTTGGCTCGTACTTGATCCGTATATCAAATATTCAATGACGCCGAATAACCACACCCTGCTGTTCACATTGGCGATGTCATTCGGCACCGGCATCACGGCGGTACTCACGCATTGGGCCATGTGGGTTCTCCTGTTGGCGGCATTGGTGGCATTCGGCACCAGGTACCTGACACCCACGGGTGGTCTGTGCGCCGCGATAGCATTTGCGCTCATACCCGTCACAACCGTTACCGCGACATGGGGGAACTCCGAGAATTTCATGGCCCTATTCGCACTCATGGGTTTTTGGGGAATGTGGCGATTCATGCAGA
>CBDVBS010000177.1:0-7568 GCA_965372275.1 uncultured bacterium
CATTATCCGCATTGGTCGATGTCGGATTCAGCGGCGGGGGGCTCCACGGGATGAATAACGTCTCAGGATGAAGTTCGGTGACCGATTTGACCGTGGCGTAGTAGCCGTAGTAATCGCTGAGCATATCATCGGAAGATATATTGCAGGCCGGATAGCAGCTCTTGAAGGCGACGATGTCGTAATATTGCCCGGGCTCAAGCTCCCAGTTGATCATATCGTCATAGTATGTTGTGAAAGTGGTAGGCCAATGATTCGGATTGGTGTTGTCCCCGACCCAGCCATCGCCGTATGTCCTGTCGTGCACTTCGAACCCGGCATTCTCAAGCATTGTCCACATACCGCCGGTGAAAAGGAACCCGCTTCCGCACGAATGATGGATGAAAAGGAATCGCGGGTCGTGATCGGTCGGCGGTTCCCAGAAATCGGCGGGGCCGGATGCATCACTGACGAACGATTCATGAGTGAAAGAAGCGATGATATGTTCATCATCTGCTCCGCCTTGTTTACCGAACGGGTTGGCATAAGTATCGGACGCCTGGATAATATCGAACCATATTGTCACCGGTCCGAACGCAGTGGGAGTGACGCCTGTACCCTTAATGTAGGTGCAATAATTCACCCCGCTGGAAGCGACGGTCATTGAGGGGAATACGGGATCAGTCCATTCATCGCAGCTGAGGCGTATCGAATAATTCTGCATCTCCTCGCCCACGGGCTCGGCGTTCCAGTTGAACACGGAGAATTCCACCATGAAACTACCACCGCCATTGATACCATCGGACCACATGTCGGAGTCGCTCCATACTACCGATAATGCAACCGCCTCGGGCGCATTGGCCTGCGGCGGGAAATCGCCCGGGATGTCGGTCGGCGGATCGGGGAAAGTGGCGGGGAATGCCCACCGGGCTAAAATTGCATACTGGAACTGGATGGATGTGTTGGGGTCGCGAATTATATAACGCCTGACGTTGGTATTTCCCTCCGTGAATAGTCCACGTTGAGCGGGATTGGCGATGAGATAGTCATAGACATCCGCCTTGGCACCAAGGCCATCGCAGTAGTATTTATATGGGTTCAATGTCGCATCGGGCTCGAACCCCGGAGTACCGGCGGTTTCATCAACATACCCGAAGAATCCCATATCCCATCCGCCGAATTCCGGGGCGTTCATCCAGCGGGTGTAACCGTCGGCGTTGAGAAGTTGAAGCTCTCCAGGTCCGCCGTAAAGCAGGTCGGGGTCGGCTGGATGCATGGTATCGCCGTTGCCGATGAGTACGCCGCAGACATCGAACCCGGTGAAGTTCGTGTTGTTGGTGAATGTATGCGTTATCCCGACATCCACGGTGTAGTCGGTGAATCCGGGTCCCGGCGAGATGTCCACCACACCCAGACCCAGGTCTGGGGGAAGCAGGATCCCGGCAACGTTCAGGGAGAATTCCGCCGAGTGCATCGGGGCCACTTCGGCGATTCCATCGGATGAGATGGATATATCCCATAAACCCCATACGAGGGGTGCTGAGTCGTCGGTGATGTTCGGAACCGGGTTTTGTGCCTGGATAGCATTGGCTTCCGATTGGGAGCAGCTTGCCAGGAGGTTGAGGACGAGCACCAAGAGGAAAAGGGTTATTGTCACTGGGATGATCTCTTCAAACAGACGCATAGAATCCTCCATCCGATATTTCCGGAAACCGATTCAGTTTCTTTAATTAGTATTTAGTCCGGCAGGTCATTTGTTGCGGGGATTTTAAAGAAATATTTAAAGCTTCTAACATAATGGATATGGTGCTTGGATATGGTGTTTGGATATGGTGTTTGGATATGGTGTTTCGGGAATTTATTCCCGAAACCCTTTGAACAGTATCCTGAACAGTTTCGGGAATAAATTCCCGAAACACCGGCAAATATTATTTCATTTGATTAAATCGCATAAACCGGGGACTTTGGCTTGATAATAATATATCTTGTGGCACCCTTTTACGAGTCTTCGAGTAAAGGGGTGGAGGATGGGTTTACGTGAAATGACCACCCTTCTGAAGACAGAAGGGTGCCACCCGGAAAGAGGTGGATGTTACCCGGGAATCTAAGAATGTGCCATCCGGGATTGGTGTGGATGACGGTTGGAAGTCGCGAGTTGTTGCAGGACACTATTGGATGCAAAGGTAGAAACAGTTGCCATGGTGGTAGGGTCTTATCCGCCGATGCCTTGCGGGGTGGGTGATTACACGGCCATGCTCTGCCGTCACCTTGCCACACAGGGGTTGAAGATACACGTTATTACTTCCACGAGTGCCGCAAACGGGCCTACGCCGCCGACCGGCGTGACGGTACACGCCGATGAGCCGGGATGGTCGATATGGCGTCTCGGGAAGCTCACAAGCAAGCTCAAGCAGATCGACCCCGATGTCGTTCACATACAATATCCAGCCGCCGGATTTGGCAAGGGGCTCGGCCCGGCATTCCTTCCCAGCAGGCTTGCCGCGGCGAGTTTCTATCCACCGGTTGCAGCGACAATTCATGAATACAGGATATCTCATTATCTACGGCGTATGGCCATCAAGGCGCTCGCGCACGATTCCGAAGGGCTGATCTTCCCGTGCCAGTTCGAGCGGGATATTTTCTTCAAGCTGAATCGTTCAATTGAACGTATGGATAAACCCTCCCGCGTGATCCCGGTCGGCCCGTCGCTGCCGCCGTCACCGAGAATGAGTGATGAGATGCGCGATGAGCGTCGCTCTGCACGCCGCCGGGAGTGGGGTATATATGACAACCGCCCGATATTCTTTCACTTCGGGCTGCCAAGTCCATCGAAGGGTATAGACGATATACTCCTGGCGTTGGGAAGGCTTTCACGCGAGGACTTCGATCATCATCTCGTGATTGCCGGGCGTTTCGAACCCGAGGCGGATTCGTTCCATCGGTTCCTGCGTTCGATAACCATGAAGCTCGGATTGATGCCGTCCACTACATTCCTCGGCATGGTTCCGCCGGAGGAGGTCGCTGATATCATGAATGCGTGCGACGTCGGTCTGTTCCCGTTCAGGGACGGCGTGAGCCTGCGTCGGACATCCTGGATCGCTGCAGTTATGGAAGATCTGCCGACGGTGACAACCGAGCCGGTAGAGGAATTGCCGGGGCTGATTGAATCGACGAATGTGCGTATCGTGCCGCGACGTAACATCCCCGCGCTTGCCACGGCCATCCTCGAGATCGGGAGCAATCCGAGGATACTTCAGAATATGCGGGCCGGGGAAAGCCCGTTGAAGTCGCGTTTCTCATGGCCGGATATAGCATCGAGGACAATCGACTTCTATCAACTCGTCGCCCGCAGGAAATTCGACCGGGGTGGCGAGAGGATGTTGAAGAAGAAACAGGCGGATGCAGAACGCAGGGAGAAGTCTTGATCAAACGATACAAGAATTGGATTCGTGGGATATATCCAACTGGAGCGCTGGCTTCCAGCCGGCATGATTTAATAAATTCCACTATGCTGGGTAGCGCGTATCTATAGGTCGCTCTGCGACTGATGATGCGCGCACGAAGCAAGACACCGCTATCCGCGAAGACGCGTAGTAGCGGTGGCACACGGAGAAGACACTGACATGCTCGAAGACTCACAAGTCAGTGGCACCCGGATAAGAGCACGCCCATCCTCGAAGACTCGCTTATCCGTGGCACCATGGCTGGGTAGCGCGTATCTATAGGTCGCTCTGCGACCGATGATGCGCGCACGAAGTAAGGCACCGCTATCCGCGAAGACGCGTAGTAGCGGTGGCACACGGATGATGTAGTGAATATTGTAATCCGAGCCACGACCGTCAGGGAGTGGACACTCTGGGCACGGGCAAACTCGAAGACTCGGATAGCGGTGGCACACGGATGAGACACTGACATGCTCGAAGACTCACAAGTCAGTGGCATCCGGATAAGAGCACGCCCATCCTCGAAGACTCGGACTGGGCGTGGCACCCGGAAAGAGAATGGTGAAGGTCGAGCTAACGGCCGGCGGGACGCATGAAGAAGAACGTGTACTCGTCCGAAAATGTTCCTGGCTGTACGCTCACCAAAGTCCATCCCCGCGCACCCATGTCATTCAGGTGATTTTCCACCTGGTTCATACGGTTATTATTGTTCCACCCTTGTTGGGTATTGCTGGTGCTCGTGACGGCATATTCAACGTCGCCGAAGTTTCTCGGTACATCGAAGCCGGGCCCTTTGCCGTCGGAGTAGTCGTAACGCTCTTTGTTCTGGAAGCCGAAGATGCACATCGCGATGACGAGCACTGTCAGGATAATCAGAATCTTTCTTTCGATTGTCATAGTCTTTCTCCTTCTATTTTTGTTAGATAATAGCCGTGACGCTCTTGCTGCATCAAAATCCGCGCATCCTGAATGAATGTAATAAACCGAGCTGCGACCGTGAGGGAGCGACAAGAGCACGGGCAAACTCGAAGACTCGCTTGCCCGTGGCACACGGAAGAGACACTGAACTGCAAGAATGTGCTACCAGGGCTTTTACCGGTTTTACGATGCTTTTATGGTTCATCAGGCTACCCGCGCTCACGAGAATGGTATAAAATGTCATCTATATATATTGAAAGCTGGTGTGCTTAAGTCATGACGGAGGTAGAGTTATGCGTCTGATAATTGCAGTTCTCATGATGTCCTTGTTCGTTTTAGCCGGATGTTCATCAGCCGGTAATCCGAACGATCCGGTGTCCCCCGGTACACAAGCCGGGGTGCGGGAGCTAACCGATAATTCGGGACACGTGCTCTGGGGATATTACGAGATGCATGTGAGTGACGACCATTCGTCCATTGAGGTTGTCCCGCTAAGGATGAGCGCGATGCATCTCAATGCGCGCACCTTCCTCGAAGACAGTCCATGCACCGACTGCCTGAGTATCGACGGGATTGAGATCAAACCCGGTTGGATAATGGAAGTCGATATTACACTGCGTCATCCGTTCCAGGGGGTAACGATCTATACCGGGTTTGATGTTCGCGGAATCGCAATTTTCGACGGCTCTCATACCTGGCCGGGTTCGGGATTGGTAATGAGCAGAGCGGGAGCCGGTGATATCGAGCTTCTGAATCCTGACGGTTACACGCGTCTTTTCAACCCGACGGAATATGCGGCCGGTACCGGTGCCGGGCCAATCCATGAATATTCCAAGGGCAAGTATGCTCCTCCCGGAAATCCGAGCGCGACGCTTAACGGTTATATAAATTATTACAGTGAAGAAGAACGACGATATTTTCTCCCGGGTGATGCGATTCAGCATACTTACGAGATCCAGGCACAACCCGGTGGTTTCGTGTTCGGTTATGCCATCGATGCAAGCTGGCTTCCACCGCAGGGAAGTCCTCCTTACGATGTCCCGGATGATTTTCCCGCGGGTGCGAACTGCGCCGAGGGTTATGAATTCTCGTTCTCTTACGAGCCGGGCATGAAATCCGACGGTTCCGGGGTCAGCCTTATCACCGTGGATATTTATGACTGGCAGGACCCCGCCGGTGTGATTTCGGTGGAAGGTGAATGTCCCGACATATTCAGCGGCGTGAAGGATTTCAATCACGCCGAGGACGGCGAGGATTACGCGCGGTACAGGGCGGTACTTGTGAATACACTTGGAGCCAGCGCGGGTAATTACGATATGCTCGTATGGGCAACTGATGTCAATGATGCCGCTGGCGCGAAGCACCTGGTTGCGTATGCCATCGCTTCCATCGAAGTCGAGGAAGAGATCATCGTTCCTGATGAACCTACGCTGATTACCGTAATCGAAGATGTCTTCAATTCACCGTTTTGCGCGAAGGTGGATACGCAAAGCGACAAGTGTTATATAAACTCCACCCAGCTTTCTCCCACTTATGATATAAGCATACGTTCGATTGATGACGAAGAGAATGTTGAGGATTTCTTTTTCAAATCCTTCTTCATGGGTGGTTGTATAGGGCTTAATCCTGATGCGGGGAAGCTGATCTCTCCCGATTTCATAACGAGTACCGGCAATGTGGATTTCCTCGATCTTGCCGGCGGGGCGCACAAGAATTTCTTTGTACCGATCAATCATCCAGATGATATTGCGTTTCTTTATGACGGTGAGATATTCACTTCACCTAACAAAGCCTGCGTCGACGATGGTGCAAGCCAAAGCCTGATAATCTGGGATTACACCGAATCGTCGCCGGACTATGGGCAAGTATCCACGGGCGGCTTTCCTACCTCTTTAGAAGGGGATTATGAGAACGACAGGTTGTTCGTTTATTGTTTTGGCAGCCAGGCATCCCCGACGCCCGAGATAAATGTGATCGATATGGTTGCCGAAGAGATGATCACAACATTTGCCGTTGAGAATTCCGAGATGCCGTTCTGGACCGATATGGATTACGATCCCGTTGGTGACAGGTTGTATCTCGGGGCGGGTACGAACCCGGGTTATATCGAGGTGTGGGATATGGATACTTATGAGCATGTAACATCCATCGAGACCACACTTGACGAAGTCCACGGTCTTACATATATGGACGGGATGGTCTATGTCACTGGTCAGATTGAGTCCGCGGGGAAGATGCTCGTTGTCGATCCGGGGCTTGAGTATGTTGTCTTTGAACTTGACTGCGGCGACGACCCTGTTATGCTCGATGCGAACCCGAATAACAAAAAGATATATGTCCCCGATATCGGGGATTCATCCGTCTGGATATGGCAGGCGTACTGATGGGTTTGTAGGGGTTACCCGGAGGGTCACCCTCCGGGTTGGGCTGTATTTTTGAAGACGGAGGGCGAGCCTCCGGCTCGCCCCTACGAAGACCACTAATGCAGGCAGGATGCCTGCGGTACAACAAGAAATATATAACTCCCCACTCTGACTCAATGTAACCCGGCATTCTGATGCCGGGAAATATATTCTTATCTACCCCTTTGTCGGTTCCAGAATACGTATATGGGTTGGGTGGTTCTCATGCCGGCTGGAAGTCAGCGCTCCAGTAAGAAAGAGTAATACCAATTTTAGAAATGAACACTTGAATAAACGGGTAGTGTAGGTCTCCCGACCTACACATGCCCCTACGTAACGCCGCAGGTCAGAGACCTACGGTACCCAGTTCGCTTTTAAAAAGCGTTGATTTACAGAATTGGTCTAAGTAGTTAGATATCTGTTCTTACTGGAGCGCCACCATCCTGGTGGCATGTCAGGATTCGTCGAAATCGAGACGGTACTCCGGCGTGATGATTGAATTCTCGATCAAATCCTGCTGTTTGATCCTTGTTCCGGGGAAGACGAGTGAATTTACTATCTTCGGCTTACCGTCAATGACGCAGCCGTCTCCGATAACGGTATCCACAAGCTCGGCACCGGCATCAATAACGACATCTTTCCCAACAAGGTGAGTTAAACCCTGGCTGTGGAGTTCGTGTATATTACACTGGATAAGGTCCTTCGGGAATGTGATATTCATATCGTCCCGAACGACATCGGCGCAATAGACCGGGTAACCGTCATCAATGAAAATCTGGATACTCTCCGTTATTTCGTACTCATCGCGCATCGCGGTGCGGGGAGTGCG